>NZ_JBFLUG010000138.1:0-18450 GCF_041008525.1 Parafrankia sp. FMc2
GGAGGGGGAGGGGGTGTGGTGGGGGGGTGGGGGGGGCGCGGGGCGGCGGACGGGGGGGGGGGGGGGGGGGGGGGCGAGGGGGGCGGGGGGCGCCGGGGCGGCGGGGGGGGTGGCAGGCGGGGGGGCGGGGGCGGGTGCGGTTTGCGCCCGCAGCACGCGGCGGGCGATCGAGGCGCGCAGGACCTCGGACGAGCCCTCGTAGATGCGGAACCCGCGGGCCTCGACGAGGAAGCGGGCGACGAGATGGTCCTCGCAGATCCCGAGCCCGCCGTAGAGCTGGACGACCCGGTCGAGCACCCGCCACACCGCCTCGGCGACGAACGTCTTCGCGATCGCCGCACCGTGGCGGGCCGTGGAGCTCGCCAGGCCGTCGGTGTCGAGCACCCGCGCGACCGACCGCACGAGCGCCCGCGCGGCGGCGATGTCGATCTCGTTGTCGGCGACGTGGGCCTGGGCCATCCCGTGCTCGGAGATCGGCTGGCCGAACGAGGACCGGCCGGTGATGTGGGCGGCGGCCATCTCGTGCGCCCGGGCCGCAAGCCCGAGCCAGCTCATGCAGAACGCCAGCCGTGACGGCGCCAGCCGGACCTGGGCGTACCGCAGGCCGGCGCCGACGTCGCCGAGCACCGCCTCGTCCGGCACGAAGCAGTCGGCGAAGGTCACCTCGCAGTGCCCGCCGGCCGCGCTGTGGTCCAGGGTGGGCATCCGGCGTCCCACCCGCAGGCCCGGGTTGTCCTGGTCGACGAGGAACATCGTGGTGCCGCCGTCCCCGGTCCGCGCGATGCAGATCGTGAACGCGGCACCCTCGGCGCCGGTGATGAAGTGCTTCGCCCCGTCGATCACCCAGCCACCGGGGACGCGGGCGGCGGCGGTACGGACCATCGACGGGTCCGAGCCGGCACCGGGCGCCGGCTCGGTGAGCGCGATGGCCGAGCGGGTCTCGCCGCGCAGCAGCGGGTGCAGGTAGCGCTCCGCCTGCTCCTGGGTGCACGCGGCGGCGAGCAGGTGCATGTTGCCGTCGTCGGGTGCCGCGCAGTTGACGGCGGTGGGGCCGATGAGGCTCGTCCCGGCGGCCTCCAGCACCTCGGCGAGGCCGGCGTTGTCCAGACCGAGTCCGCCGAGCTCGACCGGGGTGAGCGGCCCGAACACCCCGGCCTCGCGGGCGGCGCGCTGAAGGTCGACCCGGACGTCGTCGTCCATGTGCCGACCCGCCACGACCAGCTCCCGCTCGACCGGCAGGACCTGCTCCTGGATGAAGGCCCGGGTGCGCCGGGCGAGCTCGCCGACATCGGTACTCATCAGCCTGCCTCCGATCCCTCTGTCCTCGGTCCTTCGGCTCAGCCGGCCGACAGCAGGCGCTTCTCGGTGGGTGTGCCGACCTCCTCGTAGAGCTCGGTGAGGTTGTCGGGGTGGAAGAACTCGTGGCCGGGGATGCCGCCGGCGATCATGGCGAAGAACCTCTTCGTGTACCGCGGGCTCTGGGCGGTGGCCCGGAAGACCGCGTCCAGGAACGGCGGCAGGACGAGGTGCGCGAGGGTGCAGGTCAGCTGGAACGTGCCGTGGCTCTCCTCGTCGCGGACCTTGACGTACTCGGCCGCCGCGTCGTCCAGCGTCCGCTCGCCGGCCAGCGCCGCGAGCAGCCGGTCGGCGAGCAGCTGCGCCTGGTTGAAGGCGTCGGTGATGCCCCAGCCGGTGAACGGGTCCTTGTGGTAGCCGGCGTCGCCGACCAGGGCCCAGCCCGGTCCGCTCGAGCGCCGGTAGTAGTTGTCCGGGTACCGCATGGGCCGGAACTCCTCCGCGCGCCGGCCGCGGGCCCGCAGGTCCTCGCCCAGCTCGGGCAGGACGTTGTCGAAGATGGCGTGGAAGCTGCCCTCGACGTCCGCGCGGAACTCGCTGAACGCCGAGCGCGGGCGGATGATCGACAGCATGTGCTGCCCGCCGTTCGTCGGCCAGGTGCCGAACTGCTGCTCGCCGAAGCCCGTCCGGTGGTGCATCGGCCAGTCCAGGCCGTCGTAGTACGAGTAGTAGATGAACCCGGCGGCGGGGACCACCTTGTAGAAGTCCGCGCCGACCTTGTCCGCCACGGTGGACGTCCGGCCGTCCGCGCCGACCACGAACCCGGCGCGGAACTCCTGCTCGGGGCCCTCGCCGACACGGCCGCGGATCCCGGCCACCCGGCCGTCGTCGAACAGCAGGTCGGTGACGGTGAAGCCCTCGACGACCTCGGCTCCGGCCTCGCGGGCCGCGTCGACAAGCAGCTTGTCCAGCACGGTCCGCCGCGGGCAGTACACGGCGTCGATCCCGTCGATCGGGTCGGCGAAGCCCTCCAGGAAGATGCCGGTGTAGGAGAACGTGAGGTGGCGGATCGGCGGGACGCCGGTGGCGACCAGGCGGTCCAGCAGCCCCCAGTCCCGCAGCCGGGCCAGCCCGGTCTGGTGCATGTAGTGGGTCGAGACGGTGTCGCTGGGGAAGGTGGCGCGGTCCACGACCAGGACCCGGTGGCCCTGGCGGGCGAGCAGCATGGCGAGGGGCGATCCGGCGCAGCGCGCACCGACCACGATGACGTCGTACATCCTTGGGAGCTCCCGTCGGACAGGCGGGCGGGTGGAGGAGAGTGCGGGCGGAGCGGGTGAGGTGGTCAGGCGGGTGCCGAGGCAGCCGCGGGCACGGTCGCCGGCACGGATGCCGCCGCCGGCGGGGCCGCCGCGTAGAGCTCCTCGATCTCGGGGGCGAACGCCGCCTCGATCTGCGCGCGGCGCAGCTTCATCGAGGGCGTGAGATGGCCGGCGTCGATCGTGAACTGGCCGGGCAGCACCCGGATCCGCCGGATCGACTCGGCGCGGGAGACGAGGCCGTTGGCGTCGTCGACCGCCTCGCGCAGCCGGTCCAGCAGGCCGGGGTGTTCCCACCAGCCGTCGGCGTCCAGGTCGAGGCCGGCGGTGTCGGGGGTGTCGGGGGTGTCGGCCAGGGCGCGCAGCGCGGCCGGATCGAGGGTGAAGAGCGCGGCGACGTACGGGCGGGCCTCGCCGATGACCATGGCGTCGGCGACCAGGGGGTGCAGCCGCAGCCGGTCCTCCAGCAGCGTCGGCGTGACGTTCTTGCCGCCGCTGGTCACCAGGATCTCCTTGCGCCGGCCGGTGATGACCAGGAAGCCGTCGGCGTCGAGCCGGCCCAGGTCTCCGGTGTGCAGCCAGCCCGGATCGCCGGCGGCGGCGACCTCGGACGGATCCTGGCCGGCCCGCCAGTAGCCGGGGGAGACGTTGGGACCGGCGACCAGCACCTCGCCGTCGTCGGCGATCGCGACCGTCGTTCCCGGGATGGGCTGGCCGACGGTGCCCGGGCGGTTCGTCGCGGGCTGGTTGACCGTCACGGCGGTCGCCGCCTCGGTCAGCCCGTAGCAGTTGAGGATCTCCACGCCGAGCCCGCGGTAGTAGGCCGCGGTGGTGGTGTCCAGCGAGGCTCCGCCGCTGATCACATGCGTGAGCCGCCCGCCGAAGACCGTGCTGGCCCGGGCCAGGGCCGCCGGGTCCGGCCGGCTGGTGAGGCGCCCCGGCGAGCCGTCGCCGTTCCCGCCGGCGCCGCCGCTGGTGTCGTCGCCAGCCGTCGCCGTCGCCGCGGCCAGGCCGGTGGCCACCGCCGCCAGCTCGGTGTCGGTGTCGATCGCCCGGCGCAGCCCCTTACGGATCTTCTCCAGGCCGTAGGGGACGAGCGCCAGTACCGACGGCCGGAAGGTCGCCATGGCGGGCAGGAGTTCGGTCACGGCGGGCAGCAGCCCGGTCCGCGTGCCGGCGTGGAGGCAGGCGACCAGGATCGTCCGCCCGAAGACGTGAGCCAGCGGCAGGCACAGCAGCGTCGACGCCTGCCCGCCGCCGTCACCTGCCAGGCGGAACAGGTCGCCGGTGTGCTCGACGGTGTTGGCGCTGGAGGCGAACAGGTTGCCGTGGGTGAGCATGCAGCCCTTCGGCATGCCGGTCGTCCCACTGGTGTAGACGATCGTCGCCAGCGAACCGGCGCGGACGGCGTCCCGCCGCCGGGTGAACTCCGCCGCGCCGGCCGGGTCGGCGCCGGTCGCCGCGCCCCATCCGTCGAGGTCCGCCAGCGGCCAGGGGGCGGCGCGCAGGGCGCCGCCCGCGGCGGCGGTCACCAGCTCCAGGTGCTCCGCCGTCTCGGCGAAGCACCAGCGCATCCCCGAGTCGGTGACGATATGGGCGACCTGCACCGCCGACGCGGTCGGGAAGATCGGGACGGTGACGGCGCCGACCGCGAGCACCGCGAGGTCGGCCACCACCCACTCGTAGCTGGTCCGGCCCAGCAGGCCGACCCGGTCACCGGCCTCGACGCCGGCCCGCAGCAGGCCACCGGCCGCCTGGCGGACATGAGCGTCGAGGTCGCGGTAGGTGACGTCCGCCCAGCCCGCCGCCACCGGGCGGCTGAGGGCCACGAGCTCCGGGGTGGTCCGCGCCCGGTCGTGAACAAGGGAGTACAGGCCACGGTCATCAGGCAGGACGAGACCCGCGCCCAGGGTGTACTGCGACACACCGACCACCTATTCGTGACGAGGTTCGGGGAATTCCTGGGGGAATTTCCGAATCAAGTCTCCGCGCGGCACGGTGTGGTTGGCAATGTCTTTGTCGCTAACGATCCGTAAACGGTGTCAATCGCTGCCACTGGCCGTTTCGATGGATCGATGGAAACTATTTATTCTTCGGCGGGAATTCCTGGGCCGTGGCCGGCGGCGGTCCACTGCTCGAGGAGCCGCAGGGTGCGGGACGGGTCCGCGTGCTCGATGACCTGCCAGCCCCGGGCCTGGGCCGCGGCGCAGTTCGCCGCCACGTCGTCGATCAGCAGGCACGCCGCGGGCGGGACCCCGAACGTCGACTCGGCCAGCGCGAAGATCGCCGGGTCGGGCTTGCGCAGCGCCACCTCGAAGGAGTTGATCGTCACCTCGAACGGCCACGGGCGCACGTCCGGCGCCAGCACCTGGCGGTGCGGCTCCCACTCGCGGATGCTGTTCGTCAGCATCCCCACCCGCAGGCCCCGGGCCCGCACCCGGGCGAGCAGCTCGAACAGCGCGGTGTTGGCGGTCCGTCCGGCATACCAGTGGTCACCGAAACGGGTCAGGTCGAGCTGCGGCGTCCAGGCGGGCGCCAGCTCCGCGGTGACCCGCAGGCCCCACTCCCGCTGGGTGAGCAGGCCCAGCTCGAGCGGCTCGATCAGGGTGCCCCCGTGGGGGGCGGCGACCCGCCGGATCGCGGCGAGGAGCTCGTTCGCGGGGACGCCCGCGGCCGCCGCGACCTGGCCGAACAGGCCGTCCAACGGCGAGGTGAGAACGCCGCCGTAGTCACACCAGACCGCCTGTACGGCCTGCTCCGCCTGTAACGCCGGTATCACCGGCTTCCCGGGGGCCTCGTCGGCTGCCGCAGGGGACGCCTCGTTCGCTGCCACGGTCGGATCGGTCACGGTCGGATCGGTCACGGTCGGATGGGTCACGGTCGGATCGGTCATGGGCGCATTGTCAGGCACGTGGAGTCAGCTCGGGGGCGACTCGGGGCAGCGGCCCGGTGTCGCGGGCGGCGAAACGGCCGGCGGGCGTGGCCAGGTGCACCGGACCGTCGAACGCGCGTTCCGCGTCGGCCTTGCGTGCCTGCAGCCACGCCGGCTCGGCGGTCACGAAGTGGGTGAGGACGAGCTGCCCCACCCCGGCCGCCGAGGCGACGGCCCCGGCGTCGGTGGCGCTGAGGTGGCCGTGGTCCGTCGTGTCGGTCAGCTCCAGGGTCGACTCGGCGAGCAGCAGGTCGACATCCTGCGCGAACGGCACCAGCTCGGCAGTCACCCCGGTGTCGCCCGTGTAGGCCAGGCTGCCCGAGGCGCCGTCGATCCGGGTACCGCAGTTGGGGACGGCGTGCCGCAGCTCGTGCAGGCTGACGGTGGCGTCGCCGACGTCGAAGGTGTCACCCGGCGTGTACTCGCGGACGTCGAACGCCACCTCGAAGGCCCGGTCCAGCAGCGGGATCGTGGTGACCGGGAACAGCGCGGCCAGCGCCCGCAGCCGCTCCCGGCCCCCCACCGGCACGTACAGCGGCACCGGGGCCCGCTGGACCCGGGCGGCCAGCTCCGGCAGGGACGGGAAGAGCTTCGCGAACTGGCCGTGCCCGGCCAGCAGCGTCTTGCCGACAGGGAGCAGGTCGTAGCAGTGGTCCAGGTGCAGGTGGCTGATGACGACCGCGTCCAGCCGGTCCGGGTGCATGATCGTACTCAGCGCGGTGGCGGCCCCGGGGCCGCAGTCCAGCAGCAGGCGGGCCGCACCGGTCTCCACCAGGTAGCTGGAGCTGCACTGGCCGGCAGCGGGCATCCCCGACCGGCATCCGAGGACCGTCAACTGCATGTCCGTGTCCATTCTGTCGGACAGCGTCGGGACTCCGGCGACGCTGTCATGAACGCCGCCACCCCGAGGCCGCCGTCATAAGCGCCACGGACCTGGGGCAACAGCAGGGCCCGGTACGGCGACCAGCCGGTACCGCCCGTTTGAGCGATGTTCTGCGCCCCGCAGTCCGTCGGCAACGCAGAAATCCCGAACGGACAATTCAGGATGCCAATCGCCCGCGCCGTGGCAGGACACAGCACAGTCAGGTGCCGGGGGTGTCACCCGGAAGGAGTCAGGCGCCGGCCGGGTCGGGGCGGGGCGCGGCGGCGGCCGGCGGCCGGTCGACGAAGGGACCGGCGGCCTCCAGACAGTCGAGGAAGGCGCTCACCACCGGCTGCGGATCCGGCCTCCAGACGGCGTACATCCCCACCGTCGGGACCGGGTCGACCAGGCGCACGGCGGACAGCCCGTGCCCCGGGGGATGCGCGCCGCGGGCGGCCGAGGCGAACCCGACCACCGGCTTGGTGGTGACGACGATGCCGGTCGCCCCGGAGTCGTCCACCTCGTCGGAAACCGTCAGAGCGATGCCGCAGCGGTCGGCCGCCGCGAGGATCGCATCATGCATCGCGGGGCTCTGCTCCCGGCGGAACAGCACGCACGGCTGGTCGGCGAGCTCCCGGAACGGGACCTCGGCCCGCGCCGACCAGGGATGGCGGCGGCTGACCACCGCGACCAGCGGGATCGTCGCCACCCGCTGGGAGCGCAGCTGCGCGGAGGGCGGGCCGGCGAAGACCAGCGCGACGTCGAGGCGGCCCTCGGCCAGGGCGGACAGCTGCGGGCCGCTGCGCGCCTCCCACAGCGTGGTCGACACCCCGGGGTAGTCGGCGGCCAGCCGCAGCAGCGTCGGCTGCAGCACCCGCTGCCCGGCCGGGTAGTTGAACCCGATACTGATCATGCCGGTACGCCCGGACGCCGCCTCACGGGCGACCGTGACGGCCCGCTGCGTAGCGTCCAGCAGCCGGCGGGCCTCCACCTCGAAGGCGCGGCCGGCGGCGGTGAGTCGCACCTCGTGGGAGGTGCGGGCGACCAGCTCGACGCCGATGTCGCGCTCCAACCGCTGCAGCTGCTGGCTCAGGGACGGCTGGGCCAGGTGGAGCCGGGCCGCCGCCCGGCCGAAGTGAAGCTCCTCCGCGATGGCCAGGAAGGACGTGAGATATCGCAGTTCCATGGCCATCCTCCCACTTGGCGGCCACCACGCTACCGGCGGGCGCTAACCGCCGGTGACGCGCATGTGTGGACGGGGGAACCGGAAGATGGCGGATAGTCGCCACGTCGGCCGGCGCCGACGAGGCGGTCAGGCGCGGAACCGGACGGGAAGTTCGGCCAGGCCCCGGATGAGCAGGTTCGGCTTGTACGCGGGCGCGTCGTCGAGCAGCTCCGCGGCTGCCACCCGCCGGATGAACCCGGCCAGCAGCAGCTCCATCTCGAGCAGCGCCAGCGGCGCGCCGAGGCAGTAGTGGTGCCCGAGGCTGAACGACAGGTGCCGGGGTGCCCCGGCGCCGCCGACCGGCCCGCCCGAGCTGCCCGGCCCGCCGGCGAACCGCCGCAGGTCGAGCCGTTCCGGGTCGGTGTAGGCCGCCGGGTCCCGGTTGGCGCAGGCGATCAGGGCGACGACACCCTCGCCGGGTGCGAACACCTGCCCGCCGACGGTCAGCTCACGCTTCGCGGCGCGGGTGTTGAGATGGATCGGCGAGTCGTAGCGGAGCAGCTCCTCCACGGCCGGGCCGATCAGGTCGGGCTCGGCGCGCAGCAGCGCGAGCTGGTCCGGACTGCGCAGCAGCGCGAGCATCCCGTTGCCGACCAGGTTCACCGTGGTCTCGTGCCCGGCGATGATCAGCGTCACGCAGGTGCCGAGGAGCTCGTCGGCGGTCAGCCGGTCGCCGTCGTCCTCGACCTGGGCGAGAACGGAGATCAGGTTGTCGCCGGGCTCGTTGCGGTGGTGCTCCACCAGCTCGCTGAAGTACCCGAGGAACTCCGGGATCGCCCGGTTGCGCTCGGCCAGCGCCTGCGGGCTCATCAGGGCGTCGGGGTCGAAGGCCCGCGCCAGTGCCTGTGACCAGACCTGCACCGCGGGATGGTCGGCCGCGGGCACTCCCAGGATCTCGCAGATGACGGTGAGCGGCAGCGGGTAGGCGAGCATCTCGATGAGATCGAAGTCGCCGGCGGCGAGCGCGTTGTCGAGCAGCTCGTCGACGAGCGCCTCGATACGGGGCCGCAGCAGCTGGACGCTGCGCGGGGTGAAACCCCTGCTGACCAGGCCGCGCAGCCTGGTGTGGTCCGGCGGCTCCATCCACAGGAACGTGGTCGGGAAGCTTTCCGCCGGCAGGGTCGGGTGCATCTGGTGGGCTTCGAGGTCGTGCCCCCAGTCCTGGTTCGAGAGGACGGCCACGCAGTCGGCGTGCCGGGTCGCGACCGGCAGCCCGAACGGCGTCGCGTGCAGCGCTCCGGCCTCGCGCAGCCGCCGGTAGACGGGATAGGGATCAGGCCTGGTAGCGGGGTCGAAAAGCTCGGCGAGCAGGGCGGTCGGGTTCTCCGTGGTGAACATCAGGTGATATCCGTCCTGTCGAGTTCTTAACGTCTCCCGTCGCCGCGGTGGGCGGCCGGCCCGGCGATTACGCCGGCCGTATCGTCCGTTCTTCTGGTGGTTCCGCGCAGGCCGATTAGAAACCCTTATGGGCCCATAGTCGGAGCAGTCGAATGTTTGACGTGCACGGCGCGGTACGCAAACGTTTCTCCCCGGGGATGGCATCACAGCGCGTTCCGGCTGTTGCGGAGGAAAGGACACCGGTGGCAATGAGAGGAACGGGCGGTGCGGCATCCGACCCGGCGGCCGTGGGAACGGTGGCGGTAGCGGTCGTGGGAGCGGCGGCGGTGGCGGGAGCGACGGCCGCCGCGGCGCTGGCCGCCGGTAGCGTGCACGCCGCGCTCGCGGTCGTCGCCGCGCGGCGGCCCGACGTCGGCATCGCCTTCCCGTCATCCGGTGAGACGCTGACGATGCGCGAGCTCACCGACCGGGTGGAGGCACTGGCCGCCGCCCTCGCCGCGGGTGGGGTCCGGCCCGGCGCCCGGGTCGGTGTGCTCAGCGACAACGGGCCCGACTTCCTGGTGGCGCTGGCCGGGGTGAACCGGGCCGGCGCCGCCGCGTGCCCGCTGCCGCTGCCCGCCTCCACCCGGGACCTCGCCGGCTACTCGGCGCGGCTGTCCCGCGCGGCGGCCGTCGCCGACATCAGCCTCGTCCTGGTGGGCGGGCGCACGGCCCGGCTGGCGAGCCGCTTCGCCGGGGCGTTCGACGTGGGCGGGGGCGTGCGGATCGCGCCGGTGGCCGAGTTCCTCGCCGGCGGCGCCGCGGCGGCCCGGACGGGACCGGCGATCATCCCGCCGGACGAGGTGTCGCCGGACGACGAGGCACTGGTCCAGTTCACCTCCGGCAGCACCGCCGCGCCGAAGGGCGTCGTCCTGACCCACCGCAACATCCTGGCCGGGCTGGCCGCGATCATCGGCGGTGCCGGGCTCACCGAGAACGACGGCGGCGGCGGGATCTGGCTGCCGCTGTTCCACGACATGGGGCTGTTCGGCACGCTCGCCGGCATCCTCGCCGGGATGCCGATGACGGTGTGGTCACCGGCCGGCTTCGTGAAGGATCCGGCCGGCTGGCTGGCGGACTTCCTGCGCCGCGGCGCCAGCATCGCGCCGATGCCGAACTTCGCCTACGACTACCTGGTCGACGCCGTGCCCGACCCGCGGGCGGCCGGTCTGGACCTGAGCGGCTGGCGGGTCGCCTTCAACGGCGCGGAACCGGTGTCGCCGGTCTCCCTGGACCGCTTCCTCACGACGTTCGTCCCGGCCGGGTTCTCCCCGGCGGCGATGTTGCCGGTCTACGGCATGGCCGAGGCGACGCTGGCGGTCACCTTCCCGCCGCCCGGCCGGGCGCGGCCGGTGTTCCGCTGGGTGGACCGTGACCTGCTCGCCCGCGCCGGTGTCGTCCGGGACGTCCCGTCGGACGCGCCGAGTGCGCGCGGGCTGGTCGGCGTGGGCCGGCCGGTGCGCGCGATGAGCGTCCGCATCACGACCCCTGCCGGCGACCCCGGGCCGGGGGTGGATGCCGGAGCCGACCCGCGGGTCGAGGTGCTGCCCGACGACATGGTCGGGGAGATCCAGATCCGCGGCGACTCCGTCACCCGTGGCTATCTGACCGAGTCCGGTGCCGCGCCGACCGGGGCGTTCACCGCCGACGGCTGGCTGCGCACCGGCGACCTCGGCTTCCTGCGCGACGGCGAGCTCTACGTCACCGGCCGGGTCAGGGAGATGGTGATCGTCCGCGGGGTGAACTACTACCCGCACGACGCCGAGGACGCCGTCCGCGAGGTGCCCGGCATCCACCGCCGGCGGTGCGTCGCCTGCGCCGACGTCGCGCCCGACGGGACGGAGACCATGGCGGTGATCGCCGAGACGGCACTGGCCGACGAGGACGAGGGCGAGCGGGCGGCGCTGGTCGTCCGGATCCGGTCCGCGGTCGGCGCCACGCTCGGCCTGAGCGAGGTGACCGTGCACCTCGTCGGCCCCGACGCCCTGCCACGGACGTCCAGCGGGAAGTTCCGGCGCCTCGCCGCCCGCGACACCACCCCGGCGGGCTGAGCCCCGGCGAGGCGGAGCAGCTGCCGCCCGACCGGCTCGCACGACCGTCTCGACCGCCTGCCCCGACCGCCCGTCCCGACCTCGTCCACCGACCGTGCTCCCGCGGTCTGATCAGGCAGGTGCTGGCAGATGCACAGCTATGACGTGTTCCGACACTACGAGCGCCAGGTGTGGCGGCTCGCCGACATCCCGTTCGACGAGGTGCGGCCGGAGGCCGTCCGCCCCGAGTACATCCGGATCGCGCGCGGCGCGGTGATGGGCGAGGCGAACTCGATCGCCGCCCAGCACGGGTTCTTCGACGAGTTCGTCCGCGACTACGACTTCTCCGCGTTCGTCGCCCTGTGGGGCTACCAGGAGCTGCAGCACCACTTCGCCTTCCGCGCCTGGCTGGAGGTGATCGGCGAGCCGGTCGAGGCCGGCCCGGTCGAGGCGATGCGGGAGCCCTACGCGCCGGGTACCACGCCCGCGGCGACCCTCGCCACGAACATCATCTCCGAGCTGACGGTGAACCACGTCTACCGTGCGGTCGCCGCCTGGGTGCGGGAGCCGGTGCTGCGCCGGATCATGACCAACGCGAGCCTGGACGAGGCCGCGCACGCCCGCGAGTTCATCCACTACACCCGGCGGCGTCTCGCCGCGCATCCCGACGAGCTGGCCTCGGTGCTGGAGACGCTGTTCTTCTACACGTCCGAGCAGCGCATCAAGCACCCGGTGGGCGTCTTCAAGGGCGAGCTGGACGCGCTGCGCGACCACGACACCATCGACACCGGCTTCGACTTCTTCCTCGCCCAGGTCGCGACCGAGGGAGAGCTCGCCCACCTGCAGGACAAGATCCGCCGGGCCTTCGGCGGGATGACCGGCCTCGACCTGACCACCAACGCCCGGGTGCGCCGCAGTCTCGCCGAGGTCATCGAGGCCGCGGCATGACCGCGCCGGCCGGCGAGAGCACGTCGCCCGACTCCGGCGAGCTGCTGACCCCCTGGGCCGTCCTGGACGACTACCAGTGCTTCGGCTGCTCGCCGCACAACCCGCACGGCCTGCAGCTGCGCTTCCGGGAGCGGCCCGACGGTCTCGTCGCCTCCTTCCGGCTCGGCCGGGCCCACGAGTCGTATCCCGGCGTGGTCCACGGCGGCCTCGTCGGCGTGATCTGCGACGAGACGATGGGTAACCTCCTCGTCCTGCGGACCGGCCGGCCGTCCTTCACCACGGCGATGCGGGTGCGCTACCTGGCGCCGATGCCGGTGGACGTCCCGCACGAGTGCCGGGCCCGGATCACCACCGAGCTGCCCGCGGCCGACCCGCCCGGCACCGACCCGACGGCCCCTGGTCTGCCGGCCCCTGGTCTGCCGGCCACCGGGCTGCGCGGCGCCGGTCTGCCTGCCAACGGGCTGATCAGCGCCGAGGCGGACATCCTGAACGCCGCCGGCGACCTCGTCGCCACGGCGCGTGCGACCTACCGGCCGGTGGACCTGGACGCGGCCCGCGACCGCATCCAGCTCAGCGACCGCGCCGCCGGCCGCCTGGCAGACGCCCTCACGGCCCCTGCCGCCCCTGCCGCCCCTGTCACGACACCCGTACCCGTCGCCGTTCCCGCAGCCGAGGAGTCCTGATGCCCACCACCGCGGAGCCGGTTCTCACGACCGTCACCGGCATCGTCGCCACCGAGCTGGCGACCAGCCCGGACACCGTCGACCCCGATCTCGACCTGCGCACCGTCGCCGGCGCCGACTCGGTGAAGGTGCTGCGCATGATCGCGCGCATCGAGCGCGCCTACGACATCGAGCTCGACGACGAGGACGTCTTCACCGTGACGACCGTCCGCGAGGTGACCGCGGTCGTCGAGCGCGCTCTCGCCGGCGGCGCGGCGGCATGACCGCCGCCCCCACGGCCGCACCGGCCACCCCCGCCGCGGCCCCGACGCGAGGCGGCACCAGCACCAGCACCAGCACCGGTGCCGATGTCGGTGTCGGTGTCGGTGTCGCGGACACCAACCAGCACTACGACCTCGACCCGGAGATCTTCGGCCTGTTCCTCGACTCGCGCCGCAAGTACTCCAGCGGCCTGTACCGGACCGACGGCGCGACCCTGGAGGCCGCGCAGCTCGCCAAGCTGCGCTTCGTCGCCGAGCGGCTCGGGCTGCGCGGCGGCGAGCGGACGCTCGACGTCGGCTGCGGCTGGGGGTCGGTCGTCCTGTTCCTGGCCGCGGAGCTGGGCTGCCACGCGGTCGGGGTCAGCCCGGCCGGGCGCCAGCACGCGTACATCGCCGCCCGCGCCGCCGAGCTGGGCATCGCCGAGCTGGTCCGGACCCACCAGGGCCACTTCGAGACCCTCGACCTGCCGCCGGCGTCCTTCGACGCGGTGTCGCTGCTCGGCTCGATCGTCCACATGCCCGATCTGGACCTGGTGTTCCGCCGGGCCCGGGCGCTCCTGCGCCGTGGCGGGCGGCTGTACGTGTCCGAGTCCTGCTTCCGCAACGCGGCCGCGCACGCCGAGTTCGACCGCCGCGGCGGCACCGAGTTCGTCCGGAACTCGATCTTCGGCTGGGGTGACATGCGCCCGCTGTCGGAGCTCATCCGGGCGGCGGAGGACGCCGGCTTCTCGGTCCGTTCCGTCGACGACCTGACCGAGGACTACCGCCGCACCATCGAGCACTGGCTGGACAACGTCGCGGCGCACGCGGACCGGATCGACGCGATCCGGCCCGGCACGGCGCAGACCCTGAGCCGCTACCTGCAGGTCGCCAACGCCGGCTGGGGCTTCACCACCAAGCACTACGCGCTGGTCTGCCAGAAGTCGCGCTGACGAGCCCGAGAGACGGACACCATCCCGAGAGACGGACACCATGACGAACACGAGTGCCCCGCCCTTGCCGTCCTCGCCGCCCGCCCCGCCCCGGACGTCGGACCCGGTGCTGCGCGGCCCGGTGCGGGGGCCGTTCCTGCCCCCCGGGGACATGGAACAGGCCGTCACCGCCTACCACCTGGCGACCTCCCCGGCGCGGCGCTGGGATGTCGAGTCCGCTGTCGACTGGTCCGCCGCGGACGCCGACCGGCTCACCGACGGGCAGCGCTCCGCCGTGCGGTTCGTGACCCTGATCGAGGATCACCTGCCGGGCTACTTCGCCGTCTACACCCGCCGCTTCCCCCTGACGGCGGACGTCGACCTGGCCGACTTCGCCCACCACCGGGAGCTGTACCACTTCACCGTGCGCTGGGCGGTGGAGGAGGACAGCCACGCCCGGGCGCTGTTCCGCTACCAGACCGAGTCCGGCATCGTCGACGCCGACACCCTGCGCCGAGAGCTGGCGGTGGAGGGCCGCAAGCCCTTCGAGCTCCCGCACGACGACGCGGTGGCGCTGTTCGCCTACGCGCTCGTGCAGGAGAAGGCGACGCAGATCTACTACCAGCAGCTGCGTGCCGTCGTCGGCGACCCGGTGCTGGCCGAGCTGCTCGGCCGGCTCAGCCGGGACGAGGCGCGCCACTTCACCTTCATGGCCGACGTCGTCGAGCGCTACCTGCGGGTCCACGGCGACGCGGTGGTGGAGCCGATCCGGGACGTGATCGCCCGGTTCCGGATGCCGCTCGCGGACACGATGCGCGGCTACTGGCGCTGGGCGCTGCGCATCGCGGACACGGCCCGCTACGACCACACCGATGCCTACGACCACCTGATCCGCATCGTCAACCGCGCGGTGGACGCCCGGACGGACCGGGTCGACGAGCTCACCCGCTTCATCGCCGAGTGCCGCTCCGGCGCCGCGGCACCGGCATGACGCAGCCGGGCGTGAACGGCGGCCCGGTCGGGACGCGTGCGGTGGTGCTCGGGGCCAGCGTCGCGGGCCTGCTCGCCGCCCGCGTGCTGGCCGACCACGTCGACGAGGTGATCATCGTCGAAGGTGACGACGTCACCGGTTCGGCCCACGGCCGGCACCGCGGCGGGGCGGCGCAGGGCAGGCACCTGCACGCCCTGATGGAACGGGGCCGGCAGATCCTGGAGGAGCTGTTCCCCGGCCTGACCGCCGAGCTCGCCGCCGGCGGGGTGCCGGCGGCCGAGACCCTGGTCGGCACCCGCTGGTACTTCGACGGCGCCCGGGTGGCCCCCGCGTCGACCGGGCTGACCTCGGTACTGGCCAGCCGCCCGGTGCTCGAGGCGGCGCTGCGGGCCCGCACCCTGGCCCGGCCCGGGGTGCGCCTGCTGCCCGGCGTGCGGGCTGTCGGTCTCGCCCCGGCCGGGACCACCCGGGTCGCCGGAGCGCGGATCCGGCCGCTCGCGGGGGACGCGCCGGCCCGTGTCCTCGCCGCGGACCTCGTGGTCGACGCGACGGGGCGGGGCACCCGCGGGCCCGAATGGCTCGAGGAACTGGGCCTCGCCCGGCCGCGCGCGGACAGCGTCGACGTGGACCTCGCGTACGCCTCCCGCACCTACCAGCGCCGGCCCGGGGAGCTGGGCGGGGACTTCGGCGTCATCATCTCGACCCTGCCGGGGCGGCGCGGCGGCGGTGCGGTGGCGCAGGAGGGCGACCGCTGGATCGTCACGCTGGCCGGGATGCTGGGCGACCACCCGCCGGTCGACCCGGACGGCTACGACCGGTTCGCGGCCTCCCTGCCCGCCGGGGACATCCACCGGCTCATCCGAGGCGCGCAGCCGCTCGACGACCCGGTGCGCTACCGGTTCCGGACGTCGCGCTGGCTGCGGTACGACCGGCTGCGCCCGGGCGCGGACGGCTTCCTCGCGATCGGCGACGCCCTCTGCGCGTTCAACCCGCTCTACGCCCAGGGGATGACGGTGGCGGCCCAGCAGGCGCTCGCGCTGCGCGACTGCCTGGAGGCAGCCACGACCGGGCTGGACGGGCTGGCGCGCCGGTACTTCGCCGCGGCGGCCGGGCCGACGTCCCGGGCGTGGTCGATCGCCACCGACTCCGACCTGCGCTACCGGGAGATCCCCGGGCGGCGTGGCCTGCGCACCCGGGTGATCAACGCGTACGTCCCGCGCGTGCAGGCGGCGACGCGGGCCGACCCGGTGCTGGCCCGGGCGCTGCTGCGGGTGGTGAACCTGGTCGAGCCGTCGTCCACGCTGCTGGCGCCGGCGGTGCTGGCGCGTACCGCGCGTTTCGGCCTGCGACGGATCCGGACACTTCCTCCGAACACCGAAAACGGCTAATTTTTACGCTGGTTTCGATTCGTCCCTCCGCGGGGGCCGGCGGGACTGACGGAGGGACGCGCCGTGGACGACCAGGTCAGCTACGCTCGCCGCATTCATCAGCTCGCCACCGAACGTCCGGATGAACCCGCTTTACGCCATATCGCGCTGGATGGCTCCACCGCCGTCCTGACCCGCGCGGAGCTGGACCGCCGCTCCGGGCAGCTCGCCGGGGCACTCGCCGTCCGCGGGCTGGGCGCCGGGGACCTGCTCGGCCTCGGCCTGCGCAACTCGCCGCAGTTCGTCCTCAGCGTGCTCGCCGCCTGGAAGCTCGGGGCGGTCCCCGTCCCGGTGCGCTGGGACCTGCCGGACTGGGAGCTCTCCCGGCTGCGCGAGACGGTCGGCGCCCCCGTCCACCTCGGGGCCGCGGACCTCGGCTGGATCGACGCGACCGCCGAGCTCGCCGTCCCGGAGCTGCCCGACGCGACGTCCCCGCAGATGAACGGGATCTGCAGCAGCGGCTCGACCGGCACGCCCAAGGTCATTCTCAACACCCGCCCGGCGGTGTACGACCCGCGGTTCACCACGCCGTTCATCGACCTGTGGGGCACCGAACCGGTGCCGCGGCCGCAGGTCATCCTGGTGCTCGCGCCGATGTACCACGCGAACGGGTTCTCCACCCTCTACAGCCTGCTCGGCGGGGACCAGCTGGTGGTGATGGAGAAGTTCGACGCCGCCCGGGTCGTCGACGTGGTCGAGCGGCACCGGGTGAGCACCTTCACGGCGACACCGACCATGCTCCGGCGCATCGCCGACCTGCCCGACATCGAGGGCCGTGACCTGTCGGGTCTCGTGTGGATCCTGCAGGGCGCCGCGCCGATGCCGCCGTCGCTGGTCCACCGCTGGGCGAAGCTGATCGGCCCGGAGCGCATCCTGATGGCCTACGGCATGACCGAGGCGATCGGCATCACCGCGCTGCGCGGGGACGAGTGGATGCGCCACCAGGGCAGCGTCGGGCGCGGCATGCGCGGCACCGAGGTCCTGATCCTGGACGACGACGGCCAGCCGCTGCCGCCCGGCGAGATCGGCGAGATCTTCCTGCGCACCCCCGGCGCCGGCTACGGCGGTTACACCTACCTGGGCCAGGCACCGCAGCTGCGCCGGACCGGCGACGGCTACGAGACCGTGGGCGACCTCGGCTACCTCGACGCGGACGGCTACCTGTTCCTCGTCGACCGCCGCGTGGACCTGATCATCACCGGCGGGGCGAACGTGTTCCCGGCCGAGGTCGAGATCGCCCTCATCGACCACCCGGAGATCTCCGACGTCGTCGTCATCGGCCTGCGCGACCCGGAGTGGGGCCGGCGGGTACACGCCGTCATACAGCCCGTGGACCCGTCCCGCCCGCCGACAGCCAGCGAGGTCATCGCCTACGCCAGGAGCCGGCTCGCCCCGTACAAGGTGCCGAAGACGGTGGAGATCGTGGACGCCATCCCGCGCAGTGAGGCCACAAAGGTGAACCGGGGGGCACTCGTCGCGACCCGCGGCGGCTGACCCCGGCCCGAACCGGGCAGCCGGGCAGCCGGGCAGCCGCCCGCTCAGCCGCCCGCTCAGCCGCCCCTCATCCGCTCATCCGTTCACCCACTTCGAGGGACCGAGGCCGTTTGTCGACAGGCGGCGCCGGTCTCCTCTGCGGACCGCCGGTCCGTTTGGCGGTGGCCGGGGTGGGAGATTCGGGTCCGGTATGCCCGCCGACCTGGAATCACGCCTCCTGGACAGCCGGGAATGCATTGTCCGGAACGGTGGCGCTACACGGCCGGGCTCTTTCCCGGCTCCGGTCCCTTGGTCGTCGGGTCGTCAGGAGCGCTCAGGTGTGCCAGTGTGACGGGTGCCAGTGTGACGACAGGCACACCGGAAGGACGCCGCGGGAACGTCCTGATTTCGTGTGGAGCGTGCGACTGGCGTGGCGGCTCCCCGGCCGTCAGCGCCGCGCGATGACCCGACCAGCAACACCGACGTGACCAGCACCTCTGACCTGCAGTGACTGCCGGCCTCGCCGGCCGCCGGCCCCGTCGGCGCCCCGGCGGCCGGCTCGATGAAGGAGTTTTCGAGAAGAATGCCTCTGCGTGCTCGCCGGTCGTGTCTGGCGGTTCCGGCTTCCAATCCGAAGATGCTGGGTAAGGCGCAGGGCCTTCCCGCTGACCAGATCTTCTGTGATCTTGAGGACTCGGTGGCGCCGGGGGCGAAGGAGT
>NZ_JBFLUG010000139.1:0-18390 GCF_041008525.1 Parafrankia sp. FMc2
GTCCAGGAAAGCGCGGGCGCCCTCGTCGAGCCGCGTCCCGAACTGCGCGAGGTCGGTGAGCGCGCCTGCCGCGTACTGCACCGTCACTGCCCGTGCCGGCCCGTCCAGCGCGGCCACGGTCCCAGCCACGGTTATGGGCATGGGCACGGGCGCCTGACCCGCATGCTGTTCTCCTCCTGAGCCTGGGCGCCGGGCAGGCCGTCACCGTCGTCGGAATCGGCGACGACGGCTGGGACGGGCTGCCCCAGGCCTCACGCGGAGAGCTTCTCCGCGCCGAGGTCGTGCTGGGTGCGCCACGGCAGCTGGGGCTGTTGCCGCCCGAGGTGGCGGCCCGCCGGGTGCGCTGGCCGTCCCCACTGGCGCCGGCGGTGGCGGGGGTGATCGAGGAGCATGCGGGTGCGCGGCTGTGCGCGCTGGCGAGCGGCGACCCGATGTTCTTCGGGCTCGGCACCACCCTCGTGCGGGTCCTGGGCGCGGAGCGGGTCCGGGTGCTGCCGCACCCGTCCTCGGTCTCGCTGGCCTGCGCGCGCCTCGGCTGGGCCCTGGACGCCACGGAGGTCGTCAGCCTGGTCGGCCGTCCCCTGGCCTCGGTGCACCCGGCGCTGACGGCGGGCCGTCGGCTGCTCGTCCTGAGCGCCGACCGTCGCACGCCGGCCGCGCTGTGCCGTCTGGTCACCGACCGCGGCTTCGGCGACAGCGCGGTGACACTGCTGGAGCACCTGGGTGGCCCGGCGGAACGCCGGCGGGACACTCGGGCGGCCCTGCTGGCGAGCCCCGTTCCGGCCTCCCCCTCCCCCTCTCCGTCCGCCTCCGCCGGCGATGACGAGGACGACATCGCCGATCTGAACCTCGTCGCGCTGGCCCTGAGCAGCGGGGCGGGCGTGCCGCATCTCCCCCGCGTCCCGGGGCTCCCGGACGACGCGTTCGAGCATGACGGGCAGCTGACCAAGCGGGAGGTCCGCGCGGTGACGCTGGCGCTGCTGGCACCGGCTCCCGGCGAGCTGCTGTGGGACGTCGGCGCCGGCTGCGGCAGCGTCGCGATCGAGTGGATGCGCACCCACCCGGCCTGCCGGGCGGTCGCGGTGGAGCCGCGGGCCGACCGCGCCGCCCGGATCGCCCGCAACGCCGAGGCCCTCGGCGTGCCCACGCTCCGGGTGGTCACGGCGGCGGCCCCGGCAGCCCTGGCCGACCTGGCCGGGGTGGCCGGTGAGCCGGACGCGGTGTTCGTCGGCGGCGGCCTGACCGCACCCGGCACCGTCGAGCGCTGCTGGGAGGCGCTGCGGCCCGGCGGGCGGCTCGTCGCGAACGCGGTGACGATCGAGTCCGAGACCGCGCTGGCCCGGTGCCACGCGGAGTACGGCGGGGAGCTGACCCGCCTGGCGGTGGCCCGCGCGGTGCCGATCGGCGGGTTCGCCGGCTGGCGGCCGATGATGCCGGTCACCCAGTGGGCGGCCACGCGGCGCTGATGACGCACGGCGCCGGCGATGTCGCTGGGAGGTCTGTGCGCAGCGGCCGGGGAGCGAGTACGGCGGGCAGGCCGGGCCACGCCGGGCGTACTACGGCAGGATGACCACGTGGTCATCCCGATTCACGACATCAATCCACTGCGACGCAGGCCGGTCGTCACCTGGCTGCTGATCGCGATCAATGTCGTGGTCTTCATCTTTCTCACCCCGATGGTCAGCTCGGTCGCCGGAGTGCAGACCTCGCAGCCTCAGAACGTCTGCGAACAGCAGCGCTTCTTCCAGGAATGGGGGGCGATCCCCAAGGAGCTGCTGTCCAACGAGCAGCTGCCGGTGACGAACTCGGGCCGGCTGGCGCTGGACGCGCAGAACCGCGTGGGCTGCCTGCCGGAGTCGCCGCCGAGCTTCGACAAGTCGCCGATCCTGTCGGCGATCACCTCGATGTTCCTGCACGGCAGCTGGCTGCACCTCATCGGCAACATGCTGTTCCTCGGAGTGTTCGGCAACAACATCGAGGACCGTATGGGCCGGCTGCTCTACCTGCTGTTCTACCTGGTCTGCGGGGTGGCCGCCGCCTACGGGTTCGCCCTGTTCGAAGGCAGCACGACCGACACCCTCATCGGGGCCTCCGGTGCGGTGGCCGGGGTTCTCGGCGCCTACCTGGTGGTGTTCCCGAAGGCACGGGTCATCGGGCTGGTCTCGGTGCTGTTCTTCCTCCCGTTCTGGCTGCCGGCGTGGATCGTGCTCGGTTTCTGGTTCGCGCTCCAGTACATGTACTTCACCGGCATCGGGGTGGCGGAGGGCGGGAGCGTCGCCTACGGCGCGCACGTGGTCGGTTTCGTGCTCGGCGCCGTGCTGGTCGCGCCGTTCGTCCAGCGCCTGCGTGCGGCCGGGCCGGCACCGCACCGATCCCCGCAGGCGCGCTGGGTGCGGGAGCCACCGCGGATGGGCCTGCGCCAGCCACCCCGCCACCGCGGCTGACCACCGGCACCCGCGTCCACCCGCGTCCCGCGTCCCGCCGCGCCGCGGGCACGCGGTGCCGCGGAGGGGATCTCCCACGACAATGTTCCACCGGGCGCACGACCTGGCTCTACAGCCGGGCACCGGGGGCCGGCGGGCGGCGCCGGCGACTGCCGGATCGCGCGGAGCTGATCCGAATGCGGCGGGGCCGTCACCGTCACGGCGGGAAGCGGCGGCGCATTGCCCGCACAACGCCCGAACCCACCGAAGCGCCCCTTCGCGAGGGTTATAATCTGCGTTCTGCACGTGACATACAGCGACGGTCTTCCATGACAGCGGGGTCGGGCGGAGTCAACGGTGGCAGAGGTATCGACGGGCAGTTCCGAATCCGGCGCGACGCCCGTCCGGTCGTCCAGGGCCGGGTCGATCCGGGTGTTCCTCCTCGACGACCACGAGGTGGTGCGCCGGGGCTTGCGTGAGTTGCTCTCCGACGAGGAGGACATCGTCGTCGTGGGCGAGGCAGGCCGCGCCGACGAAGCGATCTCCGAGATCATCATGCTGCGCCCGGACGTCGCTGTCCTGGACGCTCGCCTGCAGGAGGGTAGCGGGATCGAGGTGTGCCGGCACGTCCGGTCCCACGACCCCGGGATCGCCTGCCTGATCCTCACCTCCTTCGACGACGAGGACGCGCTGTTCACCGCGATCATGGCGGGTGCGGCGGGCTACGTCCTCAAGCAGATCCGCGGCAACGCCCTGGTCGACGCGGTGCGTCAGGTTGCCTCCGGCCAGTCCCTGCTCGATCCGGCCGTCACCTCCCGGGTGCTCTACCGCCTGCGGGAGGGGCCGGTCGAGGACGAGCGGCTCGCCGGCCTCACCGACCAGGAGCGGCGCATCCTGTCCCTGATCGCCGAGGGCCTCACCAACCGCCAGATCGCCGCGCGGATGTTCCTCGCGGAGAAGACGGTCAAGAACTACGTGTCGAGCATGCTGTCCAAACTGGGCATGGAGAGCCGGACGCAGGCCGCGGTCTTCGCGACCAAACTGTCGTCCTGACGGCCGCTCCGGAGCCGGGGCCGGGGCGAGCACGGGTCACGGCTCGGCGGGCGGCTCACCGGCGCCGGGTCCAGGCCCGGCGGGTGGCCGCAGCACCCGCGGCGTGGGGATCGGCTGGACCAGCGGGACCTGCCAGGTCACCGTCGTGCCGATCCCGCCCTCGCCGGGCCCGAACTCCATCCGCCCGCCCAGGTCGAGGGCCCGGCGCCGCAGGTTCGCCAGGCCACTGCTGCGGGATGCCCCGCCAGGGCCACAGCCGTTGTCGCGCACCTGCATCGACACGTCGGTGTTGGTGACCCGTACCCGCACCTGAATACGCGTGGCGCGGGCGTGCCGCGCGATGTTCGACAGCGCCTCCCGGACGGCGGCCAGCAGGTGCGGGTGGATCACCGCCGGCACCCCGCAGTCGACCGGACCGTCGATGTGGACCGTCGGGCGGATGGCCAGCGCCTGCTCCGCCTGCGCGGCGATCGCGGCGATCTCCGACCGCAGGTCGACCGACCCGGAGGCGGCGGTCAGCGAGAAGATCGTCTGCCGGATGTCGGCGATCGTCTGGTCGAGCTCACGGACCGCGGCGTTGAGCCGCACCGCCGCGTCCGGGTCGATCATCCTGGTCATACCCTGGATCTGCAGGCCGGTGGCGAACAGGCGCTGGATCACGACGTCGTGCAGGTCACGGGCGATGCGGTCGCGCTCCTCGTACACCGCGAGGCGCTCGCCCTCCCGCTGTACCCGGGCGAACTCGAGGGTGAGCGCGGCGTGGCCGGCGAACGCGGCGGCCATCTCCAGGTCGAGATGCTCGAACGCGACCACCCCCGGCGCCGCCGCGAGCACCAGGATCCCGAGCGGCCGGCCCGCCGCCAGCAGCGGGACGATCATCACCGCGCCGATCGCGATACCGTCGACGACCTCGCCCAGCAGGCGCCGCGCGGCCGGGTCCGCCCGCTCCGGCGGGATGATCAGGGCCCGGCCGGCCCGCATGACGTCCAGCAGCTTCGTCGGGTCGGCCAGCAGCCGCCCGCGGAGTTCGTCCGCGCCCGCGCCGTCCACGACGGCGACCTCCAGCTCCGTGGGGGCAGGGCCGCCGGCGTCCCGGTCCCGCCCTGCCCTGGAGCGGAACGGACCGCCTTGCCGCGGGGCCACTCCCGGCCCCGCGGCGGTTCCGACGCGGCCGGTCGCCGCCCCCGGCGCAGCCACCGGCGCAGCCACCGGCAGGACGATCCCGGCCAGCAGCGCGGAGGTGATCTGCCGCGCCCGCCGCGCCACCAGCCGAAGCGCCTCGACCGGCTCGGCCACCGACAGCAGCGCGGTCGTTATCTCGGCGCTCGCGGTGAGCCAGGCCTGGCGCCGCCTGGTTGTCTCGTAGAGGCGCGCGTTCTCGATGGCGAACCCCACTGCAGCGGCGAGCGCATGGACGAGATCCTCGTCCTCCTGAGTGAACTCGGAGCCGCGTTTGCCGGCAAGGTACAGGTTCCCGAAGGCCTCCCCGCGGACGGCGATGGGCACCCGCAGGAACGTGCCGAAGCCTGGCGCGCCGGGCCCCGGCGGGCCGGCGGGGAAGCCGAGGACGTCGGCGGCCACGACGACGGTGCCGGGACGAGCGGCGTGCCCGTCCCGGCCGGGCGGGCCGATCAGTTCCCTGCCGGCCAGTTCCCCGCCGATCAGCCCCCGGCCGAGGGGCATCCGGACGATGTCGGCCGGGACGTCCTGCCCCGGGCCGCCGCCGATCAGCTCGGCGATGTGGCCGTCCGGGCCCAGCACCCCGAGCACTCCGAGGTCGCAGTCCACCAGCGACCGGGCGGCCTCGGCGATGCGGCGCAGGGTCACGGGCAGGCTCAGCTCGCGCGCCACGTCGACGACGGCTTCGAGCAGGCCGCGCATGCGGTGCTGCACCGCGAACACCTCCGGAGCGGCCGCTGAGGGCGTCGACGCGGGCGCGGGAGGCGCGGCGGCCGGCCGTGGCGCGACACGCGCGACATGCGGCCCCGGTGGCGACGCCCGCGGGGGTGACGAGGGCGGACCGGGCGAAGGCGAAGGCGAGGGCAGCGGCGGCGGAGCGGGCAGCGCAGGTGTGGCGGGCCGTGGCGGGCGGCGCGCGCCGCTGGGGCAGCCGGCCTCGGCGGCCGAGGCCGCGAGCGCATCGGTCCCGGCACCGGTCTGGACCATCTCGCACCTCCCGTCCACACACCTCAGGTGACGATAACCAGACACCCGACGTCTCGGGACACTGCCGGGTGTATCGAGCGGACTGCTCGGTGCCACGGAGCAGGCGGGGCTGGCGTAGAGTGCGCCCATGGCCGTCCCTGGCTTCCTCCTGCACAGCGACCGCGTGACCGACCTCAGCAGGGTCTGCGCCGCGGCCTGTATCACCCGGGCCTGACCGCTCGCGGGTTCCGGCTGTCCAGGCCGGCCCGTCCATGCTCAGGCCCGGTCACGGCAGACGTGGCCCGCCACCACCGGCGCCTCCAGGCGGCCGGGTGATGGCGCCCCCACGGCCGCCGAGGCCATCGCAGGGCGATGACCAGCAGCACCGGCCAGTGAGGGCCTGACCCCGCCCGAGGTGCCGGCCGCCCCCGGTCGAGCAGATCGCCACGGCACGACTCGCCGCCGTGGTCGCGTCTCGTCCCGTCCATGGCTCCCATCGCCCCCAGCGCGGTCGCCGGGCGGGGCTGCCGCCTCGACCCGCACACGCCGCCCTCAC
The DNA here is from genome assembly GCF_041008525.1 of Parafrankia sp. FMc2. Taxonomy (NCBI): domain Bacteria; kingdom Bacillati; phylum Actinomycetota; class Actinomycetes; order Frankiales; family Frankiaceae; genus Parafrankia; species Parafrankia sp. FMc2. The sequence goes on from NZ_JBFLUG010000139.1 coordinate 6,178, forward strand.
GGCGCCGTCCCCGCCTGGAACGTCCTGCCGGACGTCGATGTGGGGGCGCCCCCGCGCGGACTATCCCCTCGCCGTGTCCTCCTGTGGTCTGTCGCCGTGGTGGCGATGTTTGAAGGAGCCTCGATGCCTCTGATCCATCCCGCGCTGATCCACCCCGCGCTGGTCGCCTCGGCCCCGGTTCCGCCACCGGCCCCCGTCCCGGTGCTCGCCACGGGCGGCGCGCAGACCTCGGTCCAGCCCCCGGTCTCCCTGATCTCCTCCTCGATGCGGCCATCGCCAACGGTCTCCCCGCTGGTGCCCGAGCGGTTCCTCGCCGACGAGACCCGTCAGCTGTCCCTGCCCGACCTGCGCGGACTGGCCGCCGGGCTCGCCGCGGCCGAGTACGTCTGGCGTCCCCTGGTCCGGCACGACCCACGGCAGCGCTGGTACATCCGGCTACTCCTGTCCGGTGTGGTCGAGGTGTGGCTCATCGGTTGGTATCCAGGCCAGCAGACGGAGATCCACGACCACGGCGGGGCGCTGGGCGCACTCGCCGTCGCCGAGGGCATCCTGGACGAGGACGAGTGCGGCCCGGACTGGGCAGTCACCCGGACCCGCCGCCACCACGCGGGATCGCACCCCGGGTTCGGCGCGGACCACGTCCACCGGGTCGTCAACCGAGGGCACGGCGCGGCCACCACGATCCACGCCTACTCGCCCCCGGAGCTCCCGCTGCGCTACCGGCCGGCCGACGACCGCCAGCCGAACCGCTCCGTACCCGCTGCGCCACCCGCGACGCCGCCGGCCGTCGCCCTGGGCCAGGCGCTCACCGCCGGCGCCGGGGTATGAGCGGCAGCCGCATCGACGGGTTGCTCGCCGCGGCCCGCTCCCGGCTGCGCCGGCTGACCCCCGAGCAGGCCGCCGCGGCGGTGGCCGACGGAGCGGTCCTCATCGACATCAGGCCGGCCGCGCAGCGGTCCGCCGAGGGGGGCATCCCGGCGGCGGTGGTCATCGAGCGCAATGTCCTCGAATGGCGACTCGACCCGACGAGCGAGGCCCGCGCACCGTTCGCGACCGGCGACCACGTCATCCCGGTGATCATCTGCTCGGAGGGCTACACCTCCAGCCTCGCCGCGGCCGCGCTGCACGACCTGGGCCTCACCGGCGCGACCGACGTGATCGGCGGGTTCCACGCCTGGGCGGCCGCCGGCCTGCCCACGACCGGCCTGCCGGCAGCACCGGGCTGAGCCCGCGAAGCGGCCTGGGCGGCCTGGGCGGCCTGTCGGGGCTCGTCCCGGGACGGCGGAGGCAGCGCGGACCCTCGTGTGGTCCTCGGCACATTTCGGTCCTTGCGGACCTCTGGCCTGGTCCACCCGCCGGGGTTCGACGTGCCTTTACCTGCCGGCAACCAGGCTCCCTCTGCGCGCCGAACCGACCAGACAAGGCACCTCAAATCCTCGGCACACCCCTCCACCACCCCCCAAAAAGGATCTTGCTTTCTGTACAAAAGGCCTGTACAGCAGCATCTTTTCGGGCTCGAGAGACCTTGCGCACACGGCGGACCAAACCAGTTACATGGTTGCCATTGACCTGAGAGGGTGAGGTCTGCCACCCCGCAGGGCGGCAGATCAGGCCACCAGAGAGAGATCCGGACGTAGGCGTTTCGGAACCCTTGCTATCCGGTCGAGAGACGTCTACGTTCCTCGGTTAACGAGACGAGACGGGATCGTTTCCGAGCGGAGCGCCAGCAGCCCCCGGCCGCACCGCGACGAAACACCTGGGGGCTCTCGACTTGTGCTGGTAGGCCCACCCGTCCGGCGTGCGGCGCGACGCCGGGCATTGCCTGTCCGCAGCGCACCTGTCCGCCTTTGCAACGTCAGCAGGAGACGGTATGCCCAGTGAGCCCGGCATGCTACCGGTCGGTAGCCCCGCCGCACCCATGTCCCTGTCGCCGTCCGACTCCGTTCACCCGGGAGGGGTGCGATGAGCGCCGGCGTACCCGTTCTTCCGGGTCGCGACCTGCCCCCGCAGCCGTTCGGCGAGGGTTGGCCCGTCTACTGGCGGCAGGATGCCGCCTGCCGCGACGGCGACCCCGACGCGTTCTTCCCGCCGGACGGCCGCAACACCAAGGCTCGGGCCGCTGCGGAGACGCGGGCCCGCAAGATCTGTTCGGACTGTCCCGTGCAGCGGGCGTGCCTGGCCACCGCCATCTTCCGCCAGGAGGAGCACGGTGTCTGGGGCGGGTTGACCTCGGACCAGCGCGCCTCGCTGGTCCCCCGCGGCCGGCTGAACGCGGATGACGCGCTCGCCGCGGCTGACCGCGTACTGCTGTCGATCTCCGTCGCGAGCTGACGCCGACTCACACCCGGGCATCACGCGCACCTGGCCCGGCCATCGCCTTCGAGGGGTGGCCGGGCCGCGGTCGTCCGGCGCCGGGCGGGCCGGACGCCGAGGTCGCGCCCGACGCCGAGGTCGCGCCCGGGCCTTCCCGCTCGGCTCGTCCCGCCCGAGGCCCTCCCGCCCGAGGCCCTCCCGCGCGAACCGACCGAAATGCCCGGCTCCTCGCACCACCACCACCGACCGGTGGTGGCGCGGCCAGGGGCATTGACGAGGGCGTCCTCCTGTCGGCAGTCTGCGAGTCGTCGCGACGCGTGTGGCGACACCCCGACGGGCGAAGGGCGGGAAGGACGACGTGTCCGGTGCGGTGAGGCGTATCCCACGGCTGCTGGTGCTCCGGCACGCGCAGGCCGACCCGCCCGCCGGGCCCGACCTACGGGACGAGGAGCGACCGCTCTCGCCGAAGGGCCGCCGCCAGATCACGGTGGTCGCCGCCCACCTCGTGGCCTCCGGGATCGAGCCCGACCTGGTGCTCTGCTCCGCCGCGACCCGTACCCGCCAGACGGTCGCGCATCTCGCGCACGCGCTGCCGAGCGGCGTTCCCGTCCTCGTGGAGGACCAGCTCTACCTGGCTGAGGCGAACGACCTGCTGGCGCGGCTGCGCCAGATCGACGACGGCGTGCCCTCGGTGCTGCTCGTCGGCCACAACCCGGGCCTGCACACGCTCGCGGTGGGCCTGCTGAACCCGTCCGAGCGGCACCGGGTGCCGACGTTCCCGACGGCGGCGCTGTCCGTCCACGACCTTTCGGTGCCGCGCTGGAGCGAGCTGGGGCCGGCCACCACCCGGCTGGCCGACTTCGTCACCCCGCGCCTGCTGCGGGAGGCCACGGGCACGCCAGAACAGGCCACCGACGCCTGATCACCGGGCGCCTGGCCACCGGCACCCGCCCGGCGACGTTCGGCGTCACCTGTGGCGGGGCCTGGCAGGGGACGTGCCCCGCACCGGCGGCACGGGGCACGCGGCGACCGACCGGCCAGGCCGCGGAGCAGACCTGGCCGCACCGGCCGGAACAGTCGCCTGGCGGCCTAGTACGCCTGCTCCATGATCCTGGAGGCCACGCCCAGGCCGGTACCGACGACAAGCGCCACGGCCGTCCCGATCCACAGCGGCACGGAGCCGAGGATCAGCGCGAGGGTCCCCAGGACAAAACCCGCGATGAGGATGTACACCGCGGCCCAGGACCCCATGTTGGCCTTCACATGACCGGTATCCGACACGTCCACTCCTGTCTCGACCATGGCTTGGCATCACAACCCGATGGCAGGCACACCCGACCTCCCGCCGAGCGTACCCGCCGGGGCACGACTCAGGAGAAACCCGCCAGGTGACTCAGATCGGCCAGCTGCTCGTTGAGCCAGCGGCGGACGTCGTGCGTGCGGACCTGCTCGGCGGCCGCGGCCAGCCGGCGGTGCCGCTCGTCCATCGGCATCACCAGCGCCGCGTACAGCGCGTCAGCCATCTGCTGGACGTCGAACGGCTGCAGCGTGACCGCGAACTCGCCCAGCTCCTCGTGCGCGCCGGCCATCTCCGACAGGGCCAGCACCCCGCCGCGCCGGTTGACGACAGCGACCTCCTTGGCCACCAGGTTCATCCCGTCGGCGATCGCGTTGACCATCAGGACGTCGCAGATGGAGTAGGCGGCCACCGCGAGCGCGAAGTCCTCGACCATCCGCAGGTCGATGGGCTGCCGCCCCTCCTTGGTGTGCCTGGCGTTGATCTCCGCGACGACGGCGCCGATCAGCGCGATGTAGTCGGCGTACTCGGGGACGTCCGTCCGGCTCGGCTGCAGCAGCGCGAGGAAGCTCACCTTTCCCACCAGCTCGGGATGCTGGTCGAGCAGCGTCCCGAAGGCCAGGAAGCCGCGGACGACGTTCTTGCTCGGGTCGGTGCGGTCGACCCGCAGCACGAGCTGGCGGTCCTCGTCGAGGAAGACGTAACGCAGCATCGCGACGTGGGCGGCCACCTCCTCGCTGGCGAGGGTGGCGTCCAGGGCCGCCGGGTCGACGGAGATCGGGTAGTAGCGGGCGCGCACCGTCCGGTCGTTCACCTGGACGGTCAGCTCGTCGAGGTTGATGGGCAGGCCGAGCAGCTCCCCGGCGCACAGCACGAAGTTGCGGGCGTAGCGGCGGGTGTGGAAGCCGACGACGTCGCTGCCGAGAAGACCACGCAGAAGGCGCTCCCGGATGTCACCCGGCAGGATGCGCCACTCGTCCGGCCCGGGCCACGGGATGTGCACGAAGTGGGTGAGGACGACATCCGGGCACTGCTCGCGGACATGCTCGGCGACGAGGTAGAAGTGGTAGTCCTGCAGCAGGACCAGGGCCTTGCCGCCGCGGGAGCGGACCTCGTCCGCGACGGCGTCCGCGTAGGCCCGGTTGACGGCCGCGTAGCCGTTCTCGAACGCGTCGTGATCGGCACGGGTCAGCACCGGCGTCAGCGACCGCCCGTACAGGCCGTGCTGGATGAACCAGAGGATCGGGTTGGACCAGACGCTGTAGAAGTCGGCGTAGGCGTCCGGATCGGTGACCACCAGCCGCACCCGGATGGACGGGCCGTCCGGCTTCCCGTCGACCACGTGCGGCGACGGCTGGGTCTGGACGAGGATCGAGCCGCCGTCGTTCTCGCCGGCGACGGCGGCGTCCTCGGGAGTCGCGGCGCCACAGACCCAGACGGCGTCATCCAGGTGCTCGGCCAGGCCGGACAGTGCGGACACGAGGCCGCCGGCGCCGCGGGTGACGGTTCGGCCGGCGGTGTCGCGATCGAAGCTGACAGGACCTCGGTTGGACAGCAGAACCAGTGGGAGATCGAGCAGGTCGATGTCCGACACGGCGGAAGGGGCCCTCCTGGTCGTCATGGTGCCCGGCATCGCCGACAGGCAGGCGGCCGGCGCAGAGACGCACTTCCGGCCGGAGCCGCCGGGCGGTCGGCGCCGGGCGCACGGGACAATCCGGACTGTAGTGAGCCTCGCTACCGGATGCACCGCGTTGCCGTGCGGCAGTGAGGTTGTTACCCCGAAGCCCGGCCGGTTACCACCCCCGCACAACCGGTGCGGGAATCCCCGGCCCACCCTCTGGGCGATCCGGACCGGTACGCGGCTGGTACGTCTGGTCAGGCAATCCGCGGGAGCGTCCGGGCGGGCGCGCGGGCAGTGAGGTGCCTCTGCTCAGACCCCGCCCGGGATGTGCCCGACGACACGGTGTGTTCCACACCACCCCGCGCCGGCACCGCTCACAGACCGTCGCGGTAGACCTTGACTTCCTGGACGGCGGAGCCGAGCGCGGCCAGCGCGTTCTCCAGGCTGTCCCGCGTCTCGACGAGTGCGCTCGTGAGCTGCTCGATGGCGAGGTGCTCGCTGCCGTCGGTGGCCGCGACGACCATCGCCTGAGCCTCCTCGATCATGTTGAGGGCACCCTCGAGCTGACCGGTCACATCCTCCGTGCGCCGGAACGCCTCGTCGAGCTGTGCTTTGACGTCGGCGATCGTCCCTGCCACCTGCACTCCGTTCCGTCAGCGACGCGGGTGGTGTGACCGGCCCGCGCCCAGGCCCCGTCCGCCGCTGTCGCCCGGACGCCGCATGCCGTTCCCGCAGCTCAGCGACGCCCGGTTCCTCCCTGACCGGCGGATCGGGAGGAATCACTGGCCGCACCGAAGCCGAGCCCGAACCGCAGGGCCAGCGCCAGGCAGGCCAGTGACCCGATTGTCCCCGCCGGCTCGATCGGAACAAAACGGAAGGTCGCCAGCACTGCCGCCGCCGCCGACGCCGCCGCGAGCAGTCCGGACCGCACGGCGGCCGTGGCGGACGACTCCCCTCCGGCGACCACGGCGACGGCACCCAGCCCGCCGGCCGCGGCCAGGCAGGGCAGCGCGGGCGTCTCCATGAACACCCGGGCCGCCACCGTGAGCGCCGCGGCGAGCGCGCAGGCCAGGGCGGTGACGATCCCGCCCGAAAGCGAGGTGCCGCCCCGGCTCACCGCGCGCAGCTCGGCAGACCGGGTCATCACCTCCAGGCACAGCCGGTAGGCGAGCTTCTTCGCCCGCTCCGGATCGACCAGCCCGTCGGGGCCGACCAGTCCGCCACCGGGCACCGGGACCCGGCGGCGGGTGTCCCGCCCCCGCCGCCCGGCGGCGGCCCGCTCACCACGTCCCGCACCCGAGCCCTGCCGGCCCAGGACCTTCCGGCCGGAGTCCGGCTCGGGCAGATCCAGCCCGCCCGCGCGCTTCCCGCCACGACCCGTCTCCCCGGGCAGGGCGACGGCGGAACGGCCCACCCGGCCGCGGTGCAGGCCGTCCAGGTCACCGGCGTACCGCTGGTAGACCGCCTCGACGTCTGGTTCGCCGCCGTCGCGGGGACGCAGCTGGTCCAGCCCGTCGAGCCCGTGCGGCGCCAGCGCGCCGCCGACCTGCGACCACACGGTGGCCACCCGGGACCGGATGTCCTCCGCCGCCGCCCGATGCCGCCGGGCGACGACGTCGGCGCTCTCCTGCCGCGCGCTCAGCCGCTCGGCGAGCTGGGCCTGCATCGCGTCGGACGTTCCCATCAGCTCCCGGTACCGGTTCGCGGCGACCATCGGGTGCTCGGCAGCCCCGAACGCCCCCGCCGGCGGCCCGTACCCGCCGGCCTGCCCCTGCGCCGGCCCGGCAGCCATCGTCCCGGTGACCATCGGCCCACTGCCGACCGGCCCACTGCCGACCGACCCGGTGCTGACCGACCCGGTGCTGACCGACCCACCCGGCAGCTCGGCGAGACCGGCACCGGACGACTCCCCGGCCCGTGGATCCGACCCGGCCAGCAGGCCGTCCTCCCACCGGCCGCCGGCCGTCACGCCGCCGCTCTCATGTCGCTGTCCTCCCGCCATGCGGCCTGGAGACCGCCACACCATTGTCGGCGGCCGATCCGGCGGCGAGTGGTGCGAACGGGACCACCGTGCGCGGATCGGCCTGGACGTGCCGGTCGAACAGCACAGCCCGGTTCGGCGTCGTCCCGGCCGTCACCGGCCGGTGCCCCGCGAGACCGAACAGGTCCCCGCCGGGCAGGCCGGTGGCCACCCAGGCCGCGATGTCGTCCCGGTGGCCGGGCCCGAGATCGTCCACGAGTCGGGACGGGGCACGCCACCAGCCGAGCAGATGCACACCGACCGCCGGGCCGCGGCGGGTCACCGTCCGCAGGTCGTCGAGCCCCGACCGGCGGGACGCCTCGTCCCGGGCCTCCAGCCCGGCCCGTCCCGCGTCCACCGCGAAGACGACGACGAGACGCATCGCCGCGGCGGCGCCGGCCTGCCCGGCGAGCGCCGCCTCCTCCCGCGCGCGGATCTCCGCTGCCGCCGACGCCAGCACAGCGCGCAGGCCGGTGACGTCCGTGACGTAGGTGGGATGGCCGGCGAGGCGCAGCGCCTCGGCCATCACCTCGGCCGCGGACACGGTGGCGGGGTCGGCCGCGACGACATCCACGGCGAGGCCGCCGCCGGCTGTCTGCGCCCCGACGGACACCGCGGCCGCCTGCAGCATGCCGACGGCCTCCCGCCGCAGCGGCCCGAGCACCGCCAGGTGCCGCCCCGGCAGGCGGGCGAGGCGCACCCCGACCGCCGGCGGCGCCAGGTCCAGCGGCACGCCGACGAACGCGAGCGGATCTCCCGCGGCCCCGGGCACCTCGTGCCCGCCGGCGGTGCCGAACTCGTCGGGCGCGCCGCGCAGGCCGACGGCTCCGTGCGCCCCGGGATCGCCGGACGCCGGGACCGGCCAGCCGGCCAGCGCCTGGAACGCCGGGTTGTCGGCGAGGACCGCCGGCGCGTGCCCGACGAACACCCGTGGCGGGCGCATCGCCGGGACGGCCCGGCTGACCAGCGCGCTGACCTGCTCCCGCAGCCCGGCGACCACCCGGGGATCGGGGTAGGCGACCCGGACGTGCTCGTTGCCGATCGGATGGCCGTTGCGCCGGTTCACGATCGCCTCGCCGACCCCGGACAGCGCACCCGCGGCCTCGTTCGCCGTCGACAGCAGCACCCGCGACTCCGAGATGGACGTCCGCAGCGCGACCCGCAGCGCGAACTGGCCGAAGATCGATCCACGCTTGCCGGCCGTCGCGTCCAGCGCGTCGATACCGGACAGGGTCTGGCTGGCCAACAGCAGGTGGATGCCGTAGGCCCGGCCCTGCCGTGCCAGCACCTCCAGCAGCGAGACGGCCTCCCGGGCGACCGTGTCGAGCGGGGTGAGCATGACCTGGAACTCGTCGACCACGATCATGATCCGCGGCCAGGCGGAACTGCGGTCCGCGGCGCGCAGCCCGCGCAGGTCCCGCGCGCCGACCGCGCGCATCGTCACGGAGCGCCGCTGCATCTCGTCCCGGGCGGCGCGCAGCACGGCGACGCCGAACTCGCGGTCGCTCTCGATACCGACGGTGTCCGCCTGCGGCAGGAAGAAGGGGTCCCCCGGCCGCTGGGCGAACTGGGCGAACTCCAGGCCCTCCTTGAAGTCGAGGAGGTGGAAGCGAAGCTGGTCCGGCCCGTAGCGGGCGGCCAGCCCGTAGACGATGTCGAGCAGCAGCGTCGACTTGCCCGCGCCGGCCTGGCCGCCGACGAGGCCGTGCACGGTGTCGTCGTCGAAGGTCAGCACCACCGGCCCGTCGGCGCCGTGCGCCACCGGGACGGAGATCCCCGCGGAGCTCTCGTACTCCCACAGGCCCGCGGGCAGCAGTCCGCCCAGGTCCGGAGCACTGGCCGCGGCCCGTTCCACCCCGGCGGCGACCCGGTTCGTGACCGCCGAGACGAGCGCCGGTGGCGGCGGGTCGTCGAGCACACAGCCGAGCGTGCCCGACAGGGACGTCCGCCAGCTCGCCGGTGCCGTGCTGCCGGCGACGGGGTCCGCCGCCAGGCCGAGCAGCTCCGCCGCGGTGACGGCCGGGGGAGCGGGGGGAGCCGGCCCATCCGCCGGCACCGACAGCTCCGGGACCACTGGTGCCGCCCGCGGTGACGGCGCCGCCCGCACCCGCGCCGGGCTCGACCACCGCGATGACGTGGACGCCGCACGACGGGCCCTGCGAGGCCACCGCGTCGAGAGCACGGGCCGCCTCGTCCGGCAGCGACGGCCAGCCCAGCAGGACGAGCAGCCGCCACGGCTCCGAGCGGGGCAGGCCGGCGTCCTCCCGCTCACGCAGGGAGTCGAAACGGCCGGCGAGGCGGTCGACCGTGATCCGGCCGACCTCGCCGGACAGCTCGGCGAGGGCGAGTTCGAGGCGCGCCCGGCTGGTCAGCGTCGGCCCGACCACGCCACGCAGGCGCAGCGGGGCGAAGGCGGCCAGCCCGGCACCCAGCTCGTGCGGGTCGTAGACGGTCACCCGCACCGCGCCCGGAGGGGCACTCGCGAGGATCCGGGTGAGCAGGCTGCGGACGAGGCCCACCGCCTCACCGCGCCGCGCCCGGGTGGTCTCGATCTGGAGGTTCCCCGCGTCGAGCAGGGGGAGCGCCAGCGGTACCTCCACCGGGACGCCCCCACGCCCTACCGGCGGCACCAGAATGCGCCCGACCCGCCACAGCCCGGGACGCCCGTCTGGCCCGATCGGGGGGTCTGCCGAGCCGTCGGAGGGTGCGTTCGCCCACGCGGGCGCCTCCCAGCCGGCGCCGGCGAACGCCGGGGCCTGCCGGCGGGCGAGCGCGCCCGCCTCGCTCAGGGCCAGGCCGACGCCCTCCACATCCCCGACGAGATCAGCGGCCTGGTCGGTCTCCTCCGCGTCGATGATGCGGGGGGCCGCGAGCGGCACCTCGCCGGTCTCGATCCGGCCCGCCTGCTCGTCGAGCCGGTCGGCCAGCGCGAGCGCCGCCTCCAGGCTCTCCGAGATGCCGGAGACGAGCAGGCGCGCTCGCCGTGTGCCCGACACCACGACCTCCTCGCGACAACCCACCCATCACGGCCAACGATCACGGCACGCGCACCCCGTACCCGCGACCGGTCACCGGAACACCACGCTAGCCACCGTTCCGTCGCATCGGGGCGTTTCACCGCAGGCGGCACAGGCGGCCACGGGGATGTCCCCGGGCGCTCCGGCCGATATCCACGCCGAACACCCGCAGCGAACTGGAACGTACCGGATGCCCGTCGGGAGACCGCCGCCGTATCCAGGGTGTCGCGCGTGTTCAATGGCCCCGCGGAGGACCATCGAGGCGAATGCCGTACGGGAGGCGCAGAAGTGGCGGATCCGGGGCGCATGTCCGACCTGGGCTCGGGGCCGGCGACGGAGCCGGGAACGGCGCCGGACGGGCTGGCTGGCCCCCGGGAGCCGGTCGACGCACCGGCCGACAGACGGGCTGACAGACGGGCTGACAGACCGGCTGGCGCACCGGCCACCGCCCCGGTCGACGCACCGGGACTCCCCGGCGCGGCCGACCCGGGCGCGGCGGCGACCACCGAGCCGGGCGAGCGGCCGCTGGCCGTCATCGACGTCGACGGGGTGGTGGCCGACGTCCGGCACCGGCTGCGGTTCCTGCGGGTCCACCCGGGCGACTGGGATGCGTTCTTCGCCGCCGCCGACATCGACCCGCCACTGGCCGAAGGCGTGGAGCTGGTCCACACGCTCGCCCGCGACCACGAGGTGATCTGGCTGACCGGGCGCCCGGAGCGCTCCCGCCCCGCGACGGTGCGCTGGCTGCGGGAGCAGGGACTGCCCGTCGGCGAGCTGCGGATGCGCCCGGACGACGACCGCCAGCCAGCGAGGATCTTCAAGCGCTCGGAGCTGCGCCAGATGGGAGCGCGCCGCCGGGTCGCCGTCGTGGTCGACGACGACCCGGCGGTCGTGGAGCTGCTGCGCGCCGACGGATGGCCCGTCCTGCGCGCGGACTGGCTCGCCTACGAGCCCACACTGGGCAACGCCCAGAACGAGGAGGGCCGCACCTGACCCCGGTCCGCCGGTGGATCAGCGGGCGGTGCCCCGGCGGTAGGCGCGGACAGCGAGCGGACCAGCGACCGCGAGGATCCCCACGCACCAGGCGAGGGAGACCAGCAGGTCCTCGGCGACCGGGCCGCCCAGGAACAGGGCACGCACCGCGTCGACGGTGGTGGTGACCGGCTGGTACTTCGCGAACGCCTGCAGCCAGCCAGGCATGGAACCGACCGGGGCGAACGCGGAACTCGCGAACACGAGCGGGAAGACCCAGATCATCCCGCCCGACTGGGCGGCCTCCACGCCGCTCACCGACATCCCGACCACCGCCGAGACCCAGGAGAAGGCGTAGGCGAAGGCGAGCATCAGGCCGAACCCGGCCAGGACGGCGAGGACGTTGGTGTCACCGAACCGGAAGCCGACCGCCAGGCCGACCAGCAGCATGACCAGCATGATGAAGGCGTTGCGGACCAGGTCCGTCAGGGTGCGGCCGGTGAGCAGCGCCGAACGGCTCATCGGCAGCGAGCGGAACCGGTCGATCAGCCCGGCCTCCCGGTCGCCTGCGAGGCCGATGCCGGTGAGCATCGCGCCGAAGACCACCGTCTGCACGAAGACGCCGGGCATGAGGAAGTCGACGTAGTCCACCCCCGGGCCGACGTTGATCGCGCCGCCGAACACGTAGGTGAACAGCAGGACGAACAGAATCGGCTGGATGGTCGCGAACACCAGCAGCTCGGGCACCCGCCAGGTCTGGATCAGGTTGCGCCGGCACATCACCCAGGCGTCGGCCACCTGCCAGAACAGGCGGCCGCGGCTGGCCACCGGGGTCAGGTCGAGAGCGCTCACTGGTGCACCTTCCTCGTGTCGGAACTCGCGAATGGGAGAGTTCGGACACGCCCCTGGTCCCCACCGGGCCATCGCCCTGCTCGCTCGACCGTGAAGGTCCGGCATGAGTTCCGCGAGGCCC
>NZ_JBFLUG010000013.1:0-96648 GCF_041008525.1 Parafrankia sp. FMc2
CTGCTCGCCCTCGCTCGCCGCCTCGTCGACGTTCTGTGGGCACTCCTGCGCGACGGCCGCACGTTCGCACCAACCGCGCCGCAACCCGCTACCGCGGCGGCTTGACACGGTCATTCAGATTCCCTTCAGGCACGCTGCCGGCGGCCGGTGGTCGCCTCTTCGCGGGTGGTGGTCGGGGTGTCGGTGTTCGGGGTGTCGGTGTTCGGGGTGTCGGTGGTCGGCTCCGCGGTGCGTCGGTCCGCGGTGTCCGTGCTCGCCGGGGCGGGAGTGGAGCCGACCGGCCGGTCGGAGCGGGCCGTCGTGCCCTCGCCGGCGACGGTGAGCGCCTCGAAGATCGCCCGCAGGCTCAGGAAGCGCTCCCGCAGCGCGTCGGTGTCGTCGGGCCCCGCCCTGTCCACAACGGACTGCGTCGCGGCGGACGGCGGCCTGGCCGTGTCGGTAGCGGTGCCGGTGCCGGGACCGGTGCTCCCGGCCCGCGCCGGGCCGGGGACGCTGCGGTAGCGGGAAGCGGCGGCCGGGTCGTCGACGGCGAGCAGGCTGGCGGTCTCGTCCCGGTCGTCGGTCGGATAGCCGCGCTCACGCAGCGCGGTGGTGACAAGCCCGTCCGCACGTGTCGTCGCGGTCGCCGGCTCGTCGACGAACAGAGCCTGCAGAGTGGCCCACTCGGTCCGCAGGGCCGCGCGCCGGTCGCTGGTCAGCGGTCGGATGTCGAGCGAGTCCCGGCGGCGGGCAATGCTGGCGAGCCGGCGTTCGGTGCCCCGCCGGTCGCCCGTCTCCTGCAACGTCCGGTCGTACTCGGGGCCGAACCGGTTTCTGAGACGCGATGAACGGGAGCGATCGACGACGAAGACGACGGCGAAAACCGCGCCGAGAATCAGGACCACCAGAATGGCCCAGGCGAGAAGTGACACCGGACACCGACCTTTCGCACCTTCGCGGATCTGTCGCGATACGCGGTGCCGAGTACCCGGCGTCAACACGTTAAAACGACGGGCCCCTACGGCGTACCCTTCACCGGCGCAGGTTCAGCCGGACGAGGGATAGTCGCCGGTCGTGGGGCCGGCGCGGCACGCCCGCCGGCCTCTCGGGCCGACCACGCCCGGGACAGGACGAGGTGGTTGACCGTCATCAGCCAGCACCATCCGAGAAACAGGCCGGCGACGACGTCCGAGGCATAGTGCATTCCGCGGTAGGAGCGGCAGAACGCCACCACCAGCGGAACGATGACGACCAGCGGCGCCGCCACCGCGGCCGACACCGTCGGGATCCGCCCCCCGCGGTGGCGCGCGAGGCCGATCAGAATGCAGGCCAGACCGCCGTACAGGCAGACGGCAGCCGCGGTGTGGCCCGACGGGAAGCTCGCCATCGGGTCCCCCGGGTCCAGGCGGGCGACCTGCGGGCGGGGCCGGTCGACGAGGCTGTTCGACACCTCGTAGATCGCCGTCTCACCCGCGGTCAGCAGAATCACGCCGCCCGGAAGCCACCACTGCCGCGTGAACCACACCGCCACCGCCGCGATCACCGCGGTGGCGACGATCACGACGTAGGTGTCGGAGAGGTATGTCCCGGCCCAGGTCAGGTCGAGCAGCCAGCCGTCGCGACCCGCGGCGAGCTCGCGGGCCGCCGCCGCGTCGGCGTCGTCGATCCCGGCGAAGCCGTCGACGATCAGCCGCCCGGCGGCAACCAGCATGGCGCCGAGCACCGCGGCCACCGTGACCAGTCCGACGGGGATGCGGAGCCTCGAGGTACCTCTCACTGTGGGTCACCCGCGAGGCGGAGGCCCGGGGCCGTGCCGTGGACGTCGACCATGCTGATCAAGGTGCCCCGCCCCGATCCAGGAGAAACGCCCGGACCCCGCCGTGATCGATGCAGCCCGGCCGGGGTGCGCATGGCACGCCGGGCCAGTCGACGACGCGGACCGGCACTCACGGATCACATAGCGCAAACCTTGCCAGGAGACATAATGAGGACACACGATCGGAAGGCCGGTGCCGCCCGCGCCCGCGCGGGGGGAGGCAACACCGATGCCGAGCGCGACCGCACAGGCCGGGAACGATCGACCGGTGGGCGATCCGGCACAGCGGCGGCGGGTGCTGCTGACCTGCCTCACCGGGATGTTCGCAACCACCTTCACCGCGACCCTGCTCACCGTCTCGCTGCGGACCGTCGCTGACGACCTGGGCAGCACCGTCGGGGTGGTCTCCTGGGCGGTGACCGGGTCGTTGTTCGCCCTCGCGGTCGCCATGCCGATCCTCGGCAAGATCGGGGACATCCGCGGCCACCGCCGGACCTTCATCACCGGCACCGCCCTCGCTGTGGTCTTCTCCGCGGCGACCGCGCTTGCCTGGGACGCGACGTCCCTCATCGCCTTCCGGATCATCGCCCAGCTCGCCGGCTCGGCGACGATCCCGGCGTCCTTCGCGATGCTGTTCGCCGTCTTCCCCCCGAACGAGCGGGTGCGCCCGTCCGCCTGGGCCTCGGGAGTGCTCTCGGGGGCGTCCGTCACCGGGCTCGCCATCGGCGGCGTGATCATCGACCTGGTCGGCTGGCGTGCCGTGTTCTCCCTGCAGGCCATCATCGCGGCGGTTCCGCTGATAGCGGCGATCCGGGTGCTGCCCCCGGACCGGGGTGTGCGCAAGGTTGCCCTCGACCGGGCCGGCGCCGCCGTCCTGGCGCTGGCGGTGTTCGCGGTGACCTTCGGCGTGAACCGGGCAGCGGTCTGGGGCGCGACCCCGCTCGTCATCATCCTCCTTACCTCGGTGGTCCCCCTGTTCTGGCTGCTCGCCGTGATCGAGCGCCGCAGCGCCGAGCCGGTCGTGCCGCTGGAGCTGCTGGCCGCTCGGGAGGTCCGGGCCGCCGGCCTCACCTCCTTCATGCTCTCCGCCTCGCACATGGGGAACTTCCTCGTGACGCCGCTGCTCCTGCAGGGCCGCTTCGGCCTGTCGGTGACGCTCACCTCCGTCGTGACGATGTGCCGCACGCTGTCGATCGCCCTGGCCGCGCCGTCCGCGAGCTGGCTCGGGACGAGGCTCGGGCCTCGCCTGCTGGCCAGCATCGCGGGAGGCGTGTACGCGCTCGCGCTGATCCTGCTGGCCTACGGGACGATGGCCGGCGTCCTGTGGGTGGTGATCGTGGGTCTGATTTTCAGTGGTCTCGCGTTCGGGCACGCCCAGCCGCCACTGATCGTGATCGCCAGCCACGGCGCCTCGGAGAGCAACTTCGGGCTCGTCACCTCGCTGCAGCAGACAGCGGGCCAGATCGGCGGTGTCGTCGGCACCAGCCTGCTCTCGGCCCTCGTCGCCGACACGCTGGACCCGGGCCCGTTCGCGGTCAGCTACCTGATCGCCGCCGGGTTCGCCATGCTCGCCGCCGCCGGGGTGCTGGTGCTCAGCCCACGCTCGACCACTGGTCCGCGTTCGACCACCTTCGGCGGGGCCGGCGGTGCCGGCGGTGCCGGCGCGACCGTGGGAACCGAAGCGATTGTCGGCGCCGCCGAGGAGGCCGTGGCGAGTGATGCCGCGACAAGCACCGGTATCGGCGCCGCCACGGTAGCCAGCGCCCTCGCCGATACCGACACCGGCGCAGGCGCAGACACCGACGCAGGCACCGACTCAGAGGCTGGGGCTGGGGCCAGTTCGGCGACGGGCAGTGGGCGAGAAGCCCGCGCCTGACCCATGAAGCTGGGCATCGTCGGGCAGGCCGTCGGTCTCTTCGCCGTCACCAACGTCGACGACATCCTCGTTCTGGGGCTGTTCTTCACCCAGGGCAACGGGCGCCCACACCGCGACCGGCGCGGCCCGCGGGTGCGTCGCTGCCGGGCAGCAGCGACGGCGCCGGGCACAATGACCTGGCACCGGGATACCGAAGTCCGAACGTGATCCCAGCGAACCGGGCACGCGAATCCTCACCAGACCACCGACGCCAGCGTGCCCGGGAGAGGGCTGCACGAAGAGTCGGTGAACCCAGCGCACCTGAAGACTCTCTCCGGCAGAGCCGGCTGATACTCCATGCCCGAAACCAGTCGTGCGGAGCGCATGACTGGCGCCAATACATCACAGAAAGCGGGACGACGTGGGCAGCAGCAACGTGGTCGACGGCATCTACCGAATCAGCATCAACGGCGAGCAGCTCCTCACCAACACGGGCAACGGCCCCACCGTCCTCCTGCCCGAGAACGGCCGCGGCCAGGAGTGGGAGATCCAGAACACCGGAAACGGCACGTACACCATTCGCAACGCCTCCTCGCCGGAATTCCTCGGATTCGAGGGTGAGCCGGACACGTTCGAGCCGGTCCGCCCGCGGCCGGAGCCCCGGGAGTGGCGGATCGAGGAGGGTCCCCGGCCCGGCACCTTCAACATCGCCGTCGTGGACAACAACCAGCTCACGCTGGGGCTGCACCCGGCGCTCATCTACCCGCCCCTGATCGCACTGTCGCCGATCTTCCGCGAGGACCGGGGCTGGAACCTTCAGCCCGTCAACTGACCCGGCGGCCCGCCCGGCAGGTCTGATCACCGCTGGATGAGCCGCAGGTGGAGACCGGGGGTGGGAGGCACCGCGGTGGGAGACACCGCCGACTGGCCTCCCACCCCCGACGAGGTCCGGCGGTACCCGGCAGGCACCGTCAGAAGCGCCAGCGGCTCGCCCCGCCGGGCTCGACAGTCTGCAGCGCCGTGGCGGCGGACGAGGTGATCCGGTAGACGTGCCAGGGCGGCGGCCCCGCGGACGGGGCACTGAACTCCGCGGTCAGCGCCCGACCGGACTCGTCCACCCGCGCCGGCCAGCCGTCCGCGCTCCAGTGGGTGGCCATCGCCGCCACGGTCGGCGGGTCGGTCACCTGGTTCGCCCGGCCCTCCACCACCAAGTCGTACTCATCGAGGGCCAGGCTCAGCGCGCAGCGCGGATCGCGGGCGATGTTGCGCGCCTTGCGGGTGCGCTCCCCCGTCTCGAACCAGAAGACACCGTCGATGTACAGCGCTCCGATGCCGGTGACATGCGGGGACCCGTCCGCGTTGATCGTCGTCAGCCAGCAGGTGTGCCGGTCGGGCCCGCCGCTGCCCGGCGCCTGGGTGAACCCGGCATCCAGACGCGCCTGGATGGCGGCCCAGTCCAGCAGCGGCAGGTCGTAGAGGTCGGCGAGATTCGTGACGTCCATGCCTGTACAGACCACGCCCGGGCCCGGAACTCATCGCCAGCCGGATCTCCACCTCCGTACGACAGGCCCGAACCAGCTCGGCTAGTATGTGCGCGCCGCCTCCCACAGCGGTCGCAAGCGGACAAAGCCGTCCTGTCCATCCGGGAGTCGACAGACGTGGCTGGGCGAGCCTCTCCAGTTCGGCCTGGCAGCACAGATCAACCAGCCGGCGCCGGTTCACTGCGCCTGCAGATCCTCGGCCCGCTGCGGCTGTGGCGTGACGGCGCCGAGCTGGATGCCGGCCCCCGTCAGCAGGCGCAGATGTTGGCGCTGTTCCTGGCGCGCGTGGGCCGCCCGGTGAGCACGAGAGAGCTCATCGACCTGATCTGGGCCGACGACGTCCCGGCCAGTGCACTCAACATCATTCACAAGTACGTCGGGGCCCTGCGGCGGGTACTCGAACCCGCGCTGCCCGCCCGGGAACCTGGAACCTACCTGCACCGCCGCGGCAACGGGTACGTGTTCGACGCCGGCCCCCACACCCTGGACCTCGTCACCTTCCGTGACCTCCTCAAGGCCGCCCAGGCCGCTCTCGCCGAGCATGCTCGCGACGTGGCGCTCGACCACCACGTCGAGGCGCTCGGCCTCTGGCAGGGCCCCGCGGGGGACGGAGCCTTTCACGGATCGACCACACCACCCGTCCTGGCCGCCCTCGACGACGAGTTCCATGCCGCGTGCGCGGCAGCGGCCGACCTGGCCGTGGCGTCACACCAGCCGGCGCGGGTGATCCCGCCGTTGCAGCTGGCCGCGTCGATGGCACCGTTCCACGAACCCGTGCAGGCCAGCCTCATCACCGCCCTCGGCGCCGCAGGACGGCAGGCGGAGGCGCTGTCGATGTTTCAGGCGGTCCGCGACCGTCTCGCCGAGGAGCTCGGCATCGACCCCGGCCCGGCGCTGCGGGCCGCGCACCAGCGAGTGCTGACGCAGACCCCGAGGCCGGCCGCGAACGCAGTCGCGACGAGCGCGAGCGCAAGCGCGGGTGCGGATGCGGGTGCGGGTGCGGGTGCACCGGCAAGGCAGGCAGCCGGGCTGGTCGGCCGGCGCGACGAGCTCGGCGTGCTGCGGCAGGCCATCGAGGCGGCGCTCGCCGGCCGCACCGGGCTCGGCATCGTCGAGGGCGAACCGGGGGTGGGCAAGACCCACCTGCTGGAGCAGGCTGCCGCCGCCGCGGACCAGCGTGGAGCGCGCGTCGTCTGGGCCTCCTGCCTGGAGGGCGACGGAACACCACCGATGTGGCCGTGGGAGCAGGCGCTCGGGGCTGTTCTCGACGGACTGCCCGCGCCGGCACGCGAGACGTGGCTGGCCAGCGAGCTCGGTGGTCTCCTCGCATCCCGACATGATGACGCCGCGCCACCGGCTTCCGGCGCCCGCGCACAGTTCCGTCTGTTCGAGCAGGTCGTGGCCGTCATCGGCGAGGCTGCCGCGGAACGGCCGATGCTGCTCGTCCTGGACGATCTTCAATGGGCCGATGCGGCCTCGCTCCAGCTGTTCGGCCACCTCGCGGGCCGGCTGCCCCCCGGCACCGCGATCATCGGCGCTCTTCGCGACCGCGCCCCCGGACCCGGCTCCGACCTTTCGCGGGTGCTCGCCGCCGCCAGCCGGCTGACCAGCCACCGCAGGATCCCGCTCGGCCCGCTCGGCCTGACCGAGGTCGCCGAACTCATCCGCCGCGAGACCGGCCACGAACCGGGCGCGGACGTCGCCCGCACCATCCATGTGCGCACTGCCGGCAATCCCTTCTTCGTCCGTGAACTGTCGCGGCTCCTCAGCGACCGCGGCGCGCTCAGCGACAGCGACAGCGACAGCTGCAACGGGGGCGGCGACGGCCACAGGGAGGCATCTGTCCGCGCCGGAGTGCCGGCCACCGTGCGGGACGTCGTCCGCGACCGGATGGCAGGCCTCGACGACGGCGGACGCGACCTGCTCCGGGTCGCCGCGCTCATCGGCCGTGACCTCGACCTCGACCTGCTCGCGCGTGCCGCCGGCCTCGGCAGGACGGACTGCCTCGAACGCCTCGAACCGCTGCGCGCGCTCGGCCTGCTCGAATCGGCACCGGACGACCCGCTCTCGTGGCGCTTCGCGCACGACATCGTCCGCGAGTCGGTCACCGGGACAACGGCGCATCAGCAGGCCATCCGGCTGCACCTGCGCATCGCGGACGCGCTCGAGGAAAGTCTCGCCGACGACGAGTCGATCACCGAGCGCCTCGCGTACCACCTGCGGGCCGCCGGCCCCCTCGCCGACCCGGTCCGCACCGTGGAGGCGCTGAAACGCGCCGGCCGCCGCGCCGCGACCAGACTCGCGTTCACGGCCGCCGATCGGCACCTCGAATCAGCCGCCCAGATCGCGCGAGCCGCCGGGCTCCCGGAACTCGAGCTCTCCGCCCTCTCGCTGCTCGCCATCGCCCCGCGCCGCCAGGCCGGGTTCGGTGGAACGACCTTCGATCTGCTGGAGCGCGCGGAGCTCCTGGCCCGCCAGCTCGGCCGCGAGGTCGAGGCCGCCGGCCTCCTCTTCGCTCGTCTCTTCGGGGCCTACACCTTCCTGGAGTGGGACCGTGAACGGCTGGTCCGCCGGCTCGCCGA
Source organism: Parafrankia sp. FMc2 (assembly GCF_041008525.1). Classification (NCBI taxonomy): domain Bacteria; kingdom Bacillati; phylum Actinomycetota; class Actinomycetes; order Frankiales; family Frankiaceae; genus Parafrankia; species Parafrankia sp. FMc2. The sequence continues at coordinate 7,774 of NZ_JBFLUG010000013.1, forward strand.
GCAGGGGGAGGCGTCCCGCGATCCGGTCGTCCAGGTGTACGGCCGGCAGGCCTGGGGCCTGCATCAGTGGGACAGCGGCAACATCGGCGAGGCCTACCGGTGTTTCAGCGGGAACGACCCCGCCCTTCTCGACGGGGTTGTCTCGTCGCACAGCGAGACCCCGATCCGGCGTGACGTCTCGGGTGAGTGGCCCGGCTGGCTGGCCGTCGTCACCGCACTCCACGGTGACGTCGGGACCGCGGCGGCCATGATCGGCAAGTGGAACGGCCCGGAGGACCCGTACGCCGTCGCGACCTGGGCGTACTACGTCACCATCATCGCGGCGATGGCCGGTGACGCGGGCTGGGTGATGCGCACGATCGAGCGGTGGATGGCCGTGGGCACCGGTCGCGCCGCCGTCCAGCAGGAGCACTACGTGCGGCTGAACTGGTACTGGGCGCGCGCCCTCACCGGCGATGACCCGGCCGGTGTCGTGGCGGAGGCCGAACAGCTCCTGGCCGGGACGCTGGTCGACCCGCCACGGTGGGGAGTCGCCTTCGGCCACGCACTGATCGCCGAGATGTGGTTGGCCGCCGGCCTGCCGGACAAGGCGGGTACCGCCCTCGACCGGGCGGACCACGCCCTCGAGGCCTACGGCCAGCGCTACGCGGAAGGACTTGTCCTGCTGCTGCGAGCGCGCCTGCTCCACGCCCGCAACGAACCCACCACCGCGGTACGGGCCGCCGCCGAGAAGGCCCGCGAGCGGTCCACCGAACGCGAGTCCTACCTCTTCGCCCGCCGCGCCGAGAGGTTCCTCGCCACGCTCTGATCACGCCGCCCGACAGCGGGAACATCGCGCTGTTCGACACCAGGCACATCGCGCTGCTCGACACCAGGAACGCCGAACGCGGCCGAGTGACGCCGGGATCGACGAGTGACCAGCCAGCCGAACCCGGCCGCCGTGAAGAACATGACAATGCCGTACACCACACCCGGGATGGCCATCTCGGCGCTGTCCAACAACGCTGGGCTCAGCGCGACCGTGATGGCGAGTGCGGTGTTGTGGATACCGATCTCGAACCCGGCCGCGACGGCCGCCGGCTGATCGACGTCGACCAGACGCGGCACGCCGTAGCCGACCAGCAGGCTTACGAGGTTGAAGGCCAACGCGGCCAGCCCGACCGACAGGAAGTAGTCGGCGAGGTTCTCCCACTGCCCGAACAGCACGACGGAGATGACTCCGACGAGGACCACCACCGACAGCATCTGGACGGGGCGGTTGAGCCGCCGCGCCACCCCCGGCGCCCGCCCGCGTACCAGCATTCCGACCGCGACCGGCACGAGCACCATCGAGAAGACCTGAAGAATCTTGTCGGCCTGCAGCCCGACCGCGGCCCCGTCCGCCAGAAAATGCCCTGCCGAGAAGTTCACCACGATCGGCAGGGTGACCACCACCAGCACCGAGTTGGTCGCGGTCAGCGTGATGTTCAGGGCGACGTTCCCGCCGAACAGGTGGCTGAACAGGTTGGCTGTCGGGCCACCCGGCGACGCCGCGACCAGCATCAGCCCGACCGCCAGCTCCGGCGGGAGCCGGAAGGCGATCACCAGGCCGAAACAGATCGCCGGCAGCAGCACGAGCTGGCAGAGCAGCGCTACCGTGACCGCCTTCGGATGCCGGCCCACCCGCCGGAAGTCGTCCGGGCTCAGACCGAGGCCCAGGCCGAACATGACGATGCCGAGAGCGAAAGGCAGACTGGACAGGATCAACGCGGAATCCAGAGCGACGTCATCGGGCCTGCTGCGGCCGGACCGTCGAGCGGACCACCGACCGGTACGAACACCATATCGTCCTTCGACACCCTGACTCCCGCGCATCTTCCTTCTCGGCCTTGTCGGCCGCGATCGAGGGTCAGAATAGAGCGCGGGCACTTGACGAACACTGAACGCACGGGAGCACACGTCGACGTCGAATCCACAAACAATTCACTGGCCGTGAGACGCGTGGGGCCGAATCCCCGACCAGGGAACCCAGCGGATCGGCGTGCATCCCCCGGATCCGGGTCCACAGCGTTGCCGGGGTCCGCGAGCTGGCCGGCGACGGCACACGACGGCCAGCGCCCTGGGCCTCGAGCGGCGCGCCGGGTGTCGCGGGCCGGGTGTCGCGGGCCGGGTGTCGCGGGCCGGGTGTCGCGGGCCGGGTGTCGCGGGCCGCTGCGCCTGGCGTCGGGACCGGAGGAGGCCAGGAGACGCATCTCGACTGCCGCCGATGATCTGCTTGACGCGGTAGTGACTGGCCACTAACTTCGACGTGTGGCAACGACCGGGACGAGACAGACGGCAGAGGAACGGCGCGTGTCGGTGCTCGCGGCAGCCGTGTCGGAGTTCGCCCGGGGCGGGTTGGAGGGCACCTCGACCGAGGCGATCGCCACCGCGGCCGGAATCTCCCAGCCCTATCTGTTCCGGCTGTTCGGCTCGAAGAAGGGCCTGTTCCTGGCAGCCGTCAAGGAGACGTTCGCCCGCACCGTCGCGACCTTCGAGGCCGCGGCGGGCGAGCGGTCCGGCCAGGAGGCCCTGGCCGCCATGGCCACGGCCTACAACGACCTGCTGGCCGAACCGAGCTACCTGCTGATGCAGATGCAGGCCTATGCCTCCTGCGGTGATCCGGACATCCGGGTCGTGACACGGCGGGGTTTCCGCGACCTCTGGTACGCGGTCGAGCGTCTCACCGGTCTGGAGGTCGACGTGCTGCGTGCCTTCTTCGCCATGGGCATGCTCTGCAACGTCTCCGCGGCGATGGACCTGCCCGCCCTCGACGAACGCTGGGCCCAGATCATCTGCTCCGACGGCGTGGGCATCGAGACGAGCAAGCAGGCTCTGGCCGGGGGCTTCCTGGGCCCGGCCAGCGCCGACACCGACGACGCCGCCAACACCGACGACCCCACCGGTGAGCGCATCCAGCACTGAACATCGACCACACAGCCGACGCCGCCACCGGCGCGATCGACATCGACCGAGCTGCACCAGGCCTTCGGTGGTCTCTTTATGGCCGCCGAAGGAAGTGGTCAGTCACTACCTTGAAAGGAAGCCGATGACCACCGACCGGAACCGCCTCGCCTGGACCTTCGTGATCACCTGTATCGCCGCCTTCATGACCTCCCTGGACAACCTGGTGGTCACGATGGCTTTGCCGTCGATCCGCGAGACCCTCGACGCCAGCCTGGCCGAGCTGGAATGGACGGTGAACGCGTACACGCTGGCCTTCGCGGTCCTGCTGCTGCCCGCAGCGGCGCTCGGCGACCGGCTCGGCCGCCGCCGCGTCTTCGCCGCCGGTCTGGCGCTCTTCACCGTGGCCAGCGCCGCCGCCGCGCTGGCACCGACCGTCGGCACACTCATCGCGGCCCGGGCCGTGCAGGGTGTGGGCGGGGCGATCGTGCTGCCGCTGTCGATGACGCTGCTGTCGGCCGCGGTCCCGGCCGAACGCCGCGGCGCCGCCCTGGGCATCTGGGGCGCCGTCTCCGGTCTTGCCATCGCGCTCGGGCCGCTGGTCGGCGGGGCCATCACCCAGGGCGCCGCCTGGCAGTGGATCTTCTGGCTGAACGTCCCGTTGGGTGTGGCCGCGATCCCGCTGGCCTTCACCCGTCTCACCGAGAGCCGCGAGGCGTCCAGCCGGCTGGACGTCACCGGCACTGCCCTGGTCAGCCTGGGCCTGTTCGGAATCGTCCTCGGCGTGGTCCGAGGCCAGGAGCACGGCTGGACGAGCACCGGGGTGCTCAGCACGCTGATCACCGGCGCGGTCGGGCTCGTCGCGTTCGTCGGCTGGGAGCTGCGGTCCGAGCGGCGCGGCGGCGCGGCGATGCTGCCGATGAGCCTGTTCCGCCGGCGCGGGTTCGCCGCGGTCAACGCGGTCGCGGCCCTCTTCTCCTTCGGCATGTTCGGCTCGATCTTCCTGATCTCCCAGTACCTGCAGAACGTCATGGGCTACTCGCCGCTGGACGCCGGCCTGCGCACCCTGCCCTGGACAGTGATGCCGCTGCTCATCGCGCCGATCGCCGGCCCGCTGTCCGACCGGATCGGCGGACGCCCGCTGATGGTCACCGGCCTGGCCCTGATGACCGGCGGGCTGCTCTGGCTCCGCGCCGACCTGGCCCCCGACACCTCGTTCCTGACCCTCGTGCCCGCCTTCGTCATCTCCGGCATCGGCATGGCCCTGTTCTTCGTCCCGGTCGCCAACGTGGTCATGGGGTCGGTTGCCACCGAGCACGAGGGCCTGGCCTCCGGCGTCAACAACGCCGTCCGCGAGGTCGGCGGAGTGTTCGGCATCGCCGTTCTCGCCTCGGTGTTCGCCACCGCGGGCGGCTACGCCACCGCCACCGACTTCACCGACGGCATCCGCGTCGCCCTGCTCGTCGGCGCGGCCGCGACCGGCGCCGGAACGCTCGGCTCCCTGCTCGTCCCCCGCCACCGGACGTCCACCGTCCCCGAGGTCGTCGGCGGCCCGACGCCGCGTCTCGACTACCAGCCCGCCGAGTCCTGACAGCTTCAGCGGGCGATTGCCGGGGTGAAGAGAAGGGATGGGCGAGGATGTCGGAAGCACTGCGCTCAGGGTGGCGGCAATTTCCGCGCGCGTATTCTTCCGGTTTCGTTATTCGGTTTCCATGTTCTCCAGGGAATCAGGGGTGGTGCGGGCTATCCAGCGCATGGCAGTGGACCGGGGGCCGACCCCCGGAGCTACCGCGAGCGCTTGACAGGGCGGTGGGTCGCCAGGAACTCCTCGTCCAGGCTTCGCAGCGCGGGGCCGAGCAGTGCGTGGTGCTGTACCACGTGGTCGACGAACAACGGGGTGCGGTGCTCACCACGCAGGTCCGTGCCGAGGCGTTCCGCCGCGTCGCGGCGTAGTCGAGCGAGTTGCCGTTCGAGCCATTTCTCGTTGGCCTGGTCGTGGGCACGGTTCAGGAGGCTCAAGGTCTGGCGGGTGCGGTCGCGTGGCCGCGGTGGCAGCCCGCACAGCTCGGGGTAGCAGAAGGCTGCGAGCGTGCGGGCATCCCCCGGTGACCAGGCCGGGGGCGGCGCCGCGGCAGTCGTGGTGGCCTCCGCCCGCGCGTCCGGCGGCGCAGGTGCGACGGCGTCCGGCGGCGGTATGGGGTGTGGTGCCGGCGGGAATCCAGGCGCCGTCGGCCCCTGCACGATCAGGTGGAAGCGATGCTCCACGTCGGCGTCGGCGGACCGCAGGGTCAGCCACTGGCGGGGGCGGGGAAGCAGTTCCGGTGGGCTGTGCCGGGTGATCTCCCGGTACAGCCCGGGGGCGGTCAGCAGCAGCTTCGTGCCGGTGGTGGAACGGTTCTCCACCGCCCACCGGCCGCGTAGCTGGCTGATCCGTCCCGCCAGCCGCGGCATGGACGGCTCCGGAGCACCGGTCGGGGTCATCAGCGGCACGGCGATATCAACCTCGGACGGGGCCCGCCCGAAACCGAAGGCCGCACCGGAGCGAACCAGCCAGCGGGTGTCGATGCCCAGCGCGTTCGCGCGGGGGTCGATCTCGCGGTTCAGGCCGGCTGCCTGCCGGTAGAGCACAATCAGCGGCATACCGGGAGGACTGCCGGCGCCGCTCATCGGGGCCGGGCGGGCAGCAGGTCGGCCGCGATGAGCGGCGGCGGCGGCGAGGGGCGGTGTATGGGCAGCGAGAGCGCGGCCGTGCTCAGGGAGTTGCGTGAGCTTCGCCGTGGCCGTGGGCTGCGTTCGGATGATCTGCCGCGCAGGACCGGCCTGCATCTGCGGCTGTTCTGCGGCATTACTGAGGAGGACTCGCCGCGGCGGCTGCGGGAGAAGCTCGTCGGCGTTCTCACCGAGCAGTGCGAACAGCTGCCGGGGGATCTGCGGCTGGCGGTGCTCGCCGCGTTCGCGTTGCACGACCAGGCGGACCAGAAGTTTCTGCACGAGCGGGTCGAATGGGTCGCTGCCCGGTTGGAACGAACGACGCGCACGGCCCGCCGCCGCGTCGACGAGGGCCTGCGGATGCTGGCGGAGACTTTCGCCGACCCGGCCGCTACCGCCGCTCCTGCCACTCCTGCCGCCCCGAGCTCTCCGACCGGCGCGGCCAGTGGGGTCGCGGCGAGCGCCGCGCCCGGCCCCGGCACGTCCAGTCTGTTTGTCTCCGAAGGCTGGTATGTGTCGTCGATGCGGTCCACGCTATCCCTCGACACCCGTCCCCTGGCACTCACCGAGGATCGCGTGATCACGGCGACGGCGGACCGGCTGGACCGGGTTGTCTGCGCGCTGAGCGTTCCGTACCGGCCGGAGGTGGGCAGCAGGCAGCATCCGCCGGTGGTGACGGCGGCGGTCCCGTACGGCGGGCGGATCATCGAGGAGGTGCGGCCCTCGCCCCGGCACACCCGCGTCGTGATCGCGCTGCCCCGGGGGCTGACCGCCGGTGAGCAGCACCGGCTCGGCGTCACGTTCACCATCGAGGCGCGGGCCGGGCTGCTGCCCTACTACGTGGTGACGCCGCTGCGCCGTTACGACCAGGTGAGCGCCCGCGTCCGGTTCGGCGCGGCGCCACCCACCCGGCTGTGGCGGCTGGACGGGGTGCCCCCGCGGGTCGTCGAGGAGTTCCTGCCCGGCGACGAGCCGCTCGCGCCGGACCCGGCGGGTGAGGTGCGGGTGCGGTTCCGTGACCTTCGGCCCGGCCTGAGCTACGGCCTGGCCTGGAGCCGGGCGTGAGCCGTGGTCTGCTCGTGCGGGGCGTCGGCAGGCTGCCACGGGTCGGCGGCGAGGGTGCCCCGCCGGCCGTCCGGTTCCAGGACGCGGATCAGGCCGGAGCCGGGGCGCACCGACAGCAGCGCGCCGCGCGGCAGGTAGGCGACCCCGGCCACGGCGGACGCGACCGCGTCGAGCGCGAGCGCGCCCGTGTCGACCGGCACCACCTCGACCGGCGGCGACTGCCGCCCGGCGCCGTCCCCGGGGGTCGGGCGCAGCTCCAGCAGTCCGGCCGGGGAGGCGGCGCAGACGGCGATGCGCCCGTCGGCGCCGGCGGCCACCGCCGCCGGCCGGGACAGGCGGTGCCCCCGCGGGTCATAGGCCGCGCCGGCCAGGGTGGTGATGCGCCCGTCCGGGGCGACGGCACGCAGCCGGTCGTTGTCCGTGTCGGCGATCAGGATCCGGCCGTCAGGAGTCACCGCGACGGCGCTGGGCCGGCACAGCCGGGCCCGCTGGGCCAGCCCGTGGTCGCCGGTCAGCCCGGGGGCGCCAGTGCCGGCGACGACGGTGACCCGCCCCCTGGCGACCCGGCTACCGTCCCGCCCCGGACCGCCACCGGGTTCGATCCGCAGTACCCGGTGGGCTTCGGTGTCCGCCACCAGCAGCGCCCCGTCGTCGGTGAAGGCCACCCCGCGCGGACCGGCCAACGTCCACCAGCCGCCGGCGCCGGAGCTGGAGCTGGAGCCACCGCCGATATCGGCGCCGACGCCGGCCGCGGTGCGCACGATGTCGCGGTCAGGGTCGACCTGGCGGATCAGGCCGTTGCCGCTGTCGGCGACGTAGAGCAGGCCGTCCGGGCCGAACGCCAGGCCGTAGGGGGTGTCGATGCGGGCCATCCGCGCGGAGCCGGCCGGGCCGGAGTAGCCGGCCTCCCGGGTGCCGAGCACCCGCCGCACCCGCCCCGACGGGTACAGGCGCAGCACCTGGTGGCGGGCCGGCTGGCTGAGGTAGACCGAGCCGTCCGGGCCGAGCGCGATTCCGTGGGCGTCGAGGACCCGGACCGGCTCCGGTACCGGAGCCGGTCGCCGCCCCCGCCGCCGGGCGGCCACGGTATCGGCCCGGTTCCCGCCCCCACCCCCGGCCCCGGCGGGGCGCGGGCGGCCGGAGCGGGAGCCCGCGGGGGTGTTCGGGACGTCCAGCAGCACGCTGAACACCGGCTCACCCGGCGCGGCGGTGCCCCGCCCACCGACGACCGACCACCGCCGCCGCGGGCCACGCGGGCGCGGCACCGCCGTGAGGTCGCGGTAGGCCGCGGCGGCGTCCGCTGTGAGATCCGTGGCCGGGACCGCCCACGTGCCGAGCCCGACGCCGAAGATCGTGTCCTGAAGCTCCTGGTCCACGTAGAGCGGGAGGGCGCAGCGGGCGAACGCGTCGCGGCCGAAGGTGCGGACGGCGGCCGCGGCGAGATCGAGGGCGAGCTCCAGCCCGCTCTGGTGGCGGCGGTCCGGATCCTTGTGCATCGCGCGGGCGATGACCGCGGCCACCGCGGATGAGGTCGCACCGATCGCGTCGAGCGCGGGCGGGATGACGGTGGCGTGCTGGTCGGCGAAGTAGGCCCACGGGTCCACGGGGCTGGCCGCGCGGGGCGGGGGCGGGAACGGCAGCCGACCGCTGAACAGCTCGTAGAGCGTGACGCCCAGCGCGTACACGTCGACGGCCGGGGAGGACGTGCCGTCATGGATCTGCTCGGCGGGGGCGTACGCCAGGGTGGCGGCCCGGTTGTTCTGACCGCTCCGGCCGTCCCGGTCGACGATCTGGGCGATGCCGAAGTCAGCGACCTTGATCGTGTGGTCGGCCGCGACCAGCAGGTTCGCCGGTTTGATGTCGCGGTGCACAACCCCGCGCAGGTGGGCGGCCTGCAGCGCGGAGCCGGTGACGATCCCGGCGGCGCACACATCGAGCACGGACCGCTCGGCCCTGGCGAAGTACTGTCGAAGCGTCCCGCGTTCCAGCCACTCGACCACCAGCAGGTGCATCTCACCGTCGGTCCGGTAGCTGTAGACCCGCAGGATGTGCGGATGGCTCAGGACGGCCAGGATCTCCGCCTCCGCCCGCAGCAGGCGAGCGGCCTGGGCGGAGGAGTCCCCCGCGCTGATCCGCTTGATCGCCACCTGCTGGTCGATGTCGCGGTGCCGGCCGCGGATGACGACGCTGTTCCCGCTCTCGGCGACGACCTCGATCAGCTCGTACTGCCCCTGGAGGATCGCCTCCTCCCGCTCGAACGGCATCCGGCTCTCCCGGTCATCGGCACGGATCACGGTAGGCGATGTCTGGCAGGTACTGCGCCCATTCCACCGCGGAGATCGGGTCGCCCCGCTGCCCGCACAGCTGCCGGGCCACCTCGTCGGGGTCGACCGGTGTCCAGCTGGTCGACAGCAGGTCCGCCCCCGCCGGCAGCACGTACCGCCCGTCAGCACTGAAGGCCAGGCCCCTGACCTGCGGGCCCACCGGGAGGATCGCGATCAGAGCGGGGTCGGCGGCGGCCGCGGCGGTGGCGGCGACGTCCCACAGCTTCACATCGCCGCCCCCGGCGGCGAGACGGCCGCCGTCCGGGCTGAAGGCCACCGCCTGGATCGGATCCCTGGCCGGCGGGGTCCGGCCGAGCTGCCGCATCGCGGCCGGGTCGGCCACGTCCACCAGGTACACCCGGCGGTCGGCCCCGCCGACGGCCAGCACCGGCCCGGTCGGCGAGAACTCCAGGTCGCCGGGATGCCCCCCGAAGCCGCCCTCTCCCAGCAGGCCGGCGTCGAGATCGGCGGGATTCCACAGCCGCACCTTCTGGTCGTTGCCGGAGGAGGCGAGAAGGCCGCCGTCCGCGCTGAACGCGACGAGAACGTCGTTGGTGTCGGCATGCGCCGTGCGACGTTCACCGACGTGCACCGGGTGCCGCGGGTCGGAGACATCCCACAGGTCGATGCCGCCACGGTTGTCGCCGACGGCGAGCAGGGAGCCGTCCGGGCTCAGATCCATACTCATGAAACGCCGGGCAGCGCCGTCCCGGGCACTCTCCCCCGTTCTCACCGAGGCCAGCGGACTCGGCCGTCGCTGAACTCGGGAAGAACCGTTCTGCAGGACATCCGCCCCGTCGGACGGTTCACGACTCCACCGGGCGAGCGCACGGGGCGAGACGTCCCACAGGCTGAACCCCTCCGCGGAGGCGGAGATCAGCACCTGGTCACGGGAACGCAGCTCCAGGCCCAGCGTCTCGAAGCCGCCCACCCCCAGCGCGAGCTCCTCGGGCGTGGCGTCGAACGGGTGGGCGTTGTCAACCCAGCCGAGCAGCTCGATCGCGTGCCGGCCGGTGGGATCAGCCCGGAAGGCCATGATGTCGAGCATGCTGCTCATGAAAACCGTGTCGGCGGGCCCGCCCGGTTCGACGGCGACGATGCCCGGAAGACCGTCGTTGGGCAGGACACCGTCCCATCGGTGGACACGCAGATCGCCGTCGGCGGTGCCGCTGGCGAGGCGACGACCGTCCGGGCTGGCGGCAAGAGCCAGCCCTCCGCGAGGGAGCGGCAGCGTGACATGGGGGTCCCGGCCCCACCCGGGATAGTAGATGTCGATCTCGGAGTAGTCCGAGACCACAGCAAGCGCACCACCGGCGAGGGCCACGAGGTGGTTGAAGTACGGGACGTTCCGTCTGAGGGTGAACCCGCGGTACTCCGGGGCCGCACCGGCCGAGGTCAGGCGGAAATAATCCACCTTCGCCACGCTCGCGCGGTAGACGGTTGTCCCGTCCAGGCTGAACGCCACCGGTGTCCGCACCCCGGGCACCGGCGCGGGGAGGTCGGGGCTGAGCAGTTCCGTGATCGGGCGCGCCGGTGTGGCGGTGGAGCGGTCCGGCGCCGCCCAGAGGATGGCCCGCGCGTCGAGACCACCAGTAATGATCATGGTGCCGTCCGGGCTGAACGTGACGTCCCGCGCGGCGGCGGTGTGCCGGAGACCGTCCGCGATGTCGCCGAGCGCCTTCAGCGGCCGGGGTGTGGCCGGATACCGGACGTCGAACAGCAGCACGGTCGCGCCGTACCCACCGACGGCCAGCAGGTCGGCCGTCGGGCTGAAAGCCAGCCCCACCGCACCGGTCCGGGGATCCGCCGAGGCCGTGGGCAGCGCCGTGCCCGGCACCGGACGCGCGGGGTCGGTGACGTCCCACAGCCGCACCACCCCGTCAGCGGTGCCGACGGCGAGGACGTGCCCGTCCCGGCTGAACGCCACCGAGCCCACCCGGTAGGGCTTCCCGTCGGCGCCGCGATAGGCCGGCAGTCGACTGATCAGGCCGTTCTGCGGCGTGGCGCCCTCCCAGAGCGCGACCGTCGCGTCCTCGCCGCCGGTGGCGAGCAGTGCGCCGTCCCGGCTGTAGGCCACCGCGGGGATGGGGCCGGTGTGCGCGTCGCGCAGCCGGGTCGAGCCCCGGGCCCCGAGGATCGCCGACCGGGCCTCGCTGGTGTCGGCGAAGCCCCGCGCGACCAGCGCCAGCTGGGCACCGATCTCCGTCCGGCCCGACGCCTGGTCCTGTGCCAGCCCGGCGACGAACTGCGACCGGGCCCGGTCGTGCAGGGTGGCGGCGGCCGAGCGCTGGTCGACGAACAGGCCGGTCAGCGAGACGGCGAGCACCAGCAGGGCGGCCAGCCCGGCGGCCAACGCGCGCAGCCGGCGGGTACGGCGCCGGGTGGCGACGGCCGCGGCGTGTTCCCGGGCGACGCAGGCGTCGAAGAACCGACGGGCCCGCGGGCTGAGTCCCCGCCCGTCGGGCTGGGCCCGCGGCCCGGTCTGGCCCTGTCCCCGACCCTGGCCCTGGCCCTGGCCCTCCAGCTGGGCGCGGGCGGCGGAAAGGCGCAACCCGGAGAAGAGGAAGGACGGGTCGCCGCCGTGGCGCTCCCATTCCTCGGCCCGCTCGTCGAGCTCCTGGCGGACGAGTGCCGTGGCCCGGTCGCGCTCGATCCACTCCCGCAGCCGCGGCCAGGCACGCAGCAGCGCCTCGTGCACGATCTGCACCCGGTCCTCGTCGGCTTCCACCAGCCGAGCGGCGATCAGCCGGTCGAGGGCGGCCTGCGCCTCGGCACGGCTTCCCCCCACCTCGTCGAGGAGGGCTTCGCGGCGCAGCGGCCGGCGGGTGACCTGGCCGGCCGCACCCACCCGGGCCAGCCGCGGAAGCAGCTCGCGCACCGCGGCCCGGCCGGCGTCGTCCAGCGCGGCGAACAGGTCCTCGGCCGTCTTGGCGAGCGCGCCCGCCAGCCGGCCCGCCTGCCGGTAGCTGGCGACGCGCAGCGTCTGGCCGGTCCGCAGCGTCCAGGTCGCCCGCAGCACGTGTGCCAGCAGCGGCAGTGCGCCGACGTCGGCCCGTGACCCCCCGGCCTGTGGCCCGGCTCCGGCTGGCCCGCCAGCCTCGGCCAGGTCGTCGAGCAGCAGGTCGACCAGGGCCGGCTCGACATCGCCGCCGGCCATGCGGGCCGGTTCCACGATGGCCTCGCGTACCTCCGCCAGCTCCATCGTGCCGACGACGAGCTGCCCGTGCTGCAGTGCCTCCGCAAGCTCGGGATAGGCCGTGCACCGCAGGTAGAAGTCACCGCGGACCACCAGGACGACCACCGCGGGCGCGGACGGTCCGGTGGCCGCGGCGCACAGGGCGCGTATGAACGCCGCCCGTTCCACCTCGTCCGCGCACAGCGTGAAGACCTCTTCGAACTGGTCGACGGCGAGCAGCAGCCGCCGCGGCGTGGGGCCCGCGCCGCCGGTGGCGGTGGATGGCGCAGCGGCCAGCAGGTCGACGAGGGTGGCCGCGAACCGCGCCGGCTCGGCACGCACCGCGTCCGCGTCCGCGTCCGGGGCCGTCGCCGTCGAACCCAGGGCCTTCGTCACCCGGGCCAGCAGCTCCACCAGCGGCCGTTCGGTCGGGACCAGGGTGATCTGCGGCGACCCGGGCGGCAGCACGTCGCGCAACCCGCCGCGCCGCGTCGCGGGCAGTACTCCCGCCCGCAGCACCGAGGACTTCCCCGCACCGGACGCCCCCACCACCACCAGCGGGCCGAGCCCCGCGGCACGGTGCGTCAACCGGGCCCGGGCGTCGGCCACCAGCTCGGACCGGCCAAAGAAGTAGTCCTCGGCGGCGGCGTCGAAGAAGCTCAGGCCCGGGTAGGGGCACTCCGGCTCCACCGCCCGGACGGAATCCGACGGCACAGCCGCACCCGAAAAGTCGTGTCTCACCGGTTCTCCTCGAAGATGAGATCGGAGGCAGCGGTCGGATCAGTCCGCGCAGGGATCGCGGTTCGCCACGTCGGGAAGGAACCGAGCCCATTCCTCGGCGGGGACGGGGTCGCCGATCCACTCGCACAGCTGTGCGGTGAACCGGTCGGCCTGCGTCGGCAACCAGCCCACGGACACCGCGTCGTTCCCGCCCGCGGTCAGCGCGTACTGGCCGTCGGGGCTGAAGACCGGCGTGCGGCCTGACCCCGGCAGGTTCGCGACCAGCTCCGGATCCGCCCGGTGGTGCGCGGCGACGTTCCACAGCTTCAGGTCGCCGCCACTGACCAGCAGGCGGGTCCCGTCCGCGTTGAACCGCAGGCCGAAGATCCCACCGCTGGCCGGATCGGTCGTACCCACAGCCGTCAGCGTCGACGCGTCGGAAACCTCCAGCAGCTGGACCTGGGGGTTCGACCCGCCGACCGCGAGCAGCGGGGCGTGCGGGGCGAACTCCACGACCTCGGGGGTCCCGTCGTACCTGGCCTCGCCCAGCGGGCCGGCGGCCAGGTCCACCGTGCGCCACAGCCGGATCAGGCCGTCCGCGCCCGCGCTCGCGACGAGACCGCCGTCGGCGCCGAAGGCGGCGATCACATAGCCGGAGCCGGGATGCGCATCCTGACGGGAGGCGATCCGGGCCGGACGGCGCGGGTCGGAGACATCCCAGACAGTGATGCCGCCACGGTTGTCACCGACGACGAGCCGGGAGCCGTCCGGGCTCAGATCGATGCTCGCCACCCGGGCCGTGTCATCCCCGGCGGGCCGGGTGTCGGCGGCGACCGACGCCAGCGGCGTGGGCCGGGCCGGCGGCCGGGGATAGCCGTGGAGCAGGACGTCCGCGCCGCGCAGCGGTTCCCGGCTCCATCCGGCCAGCGCCGCCTCGGATGCGTCCCACAGGCGAATGCCCTCCGAGCTAGCGGTGATCAGGACCTGGTCGCTGGCGCGGAACTCGATGCCTCTGGTGGTGAGGCTTCCCCGGCCGCGCGCGATGTCGGCGGCGGAGGCGTGGAAGGGATGCGCGTTGTGGATCCAGCCGAGCAGGGTCGTGGCATGCTGCCCGGACGGATCCGAGCGGTAGACCATGACGTTGCTGTCACCGCCCAGAAAGACGAGCGTGTCGGTCCCGTTCGCCGCCAGGCCGGCCGCCACCGCATCGATGCCCTCGCGCCCGTCATTGACCATGACGCCGGCCCCGGAACGGACATGCAGGCCCGGGTCGTCCGCGCCGATCACGATCTCCGGGCCGTCGGGACGCGCGGCCAGTGCCCAGCCGTGGTTCTCCAACGCCCCGTACGCCTGCTCGCGCAGGCCCCAGACCGGGTTGACCAGCGACAGTCGGGCCAGGTCGGAGACCACCGCCACCCACCCGTCGGGCAGCGACACGATGTCGTGGATCTTCGTCGCCTCGAACGAGGCGTACTGCCGGAAGGTCGGGGCGCCCTCCGCGCCGTCGAGGTCCGACCTGCACAGAAAGGCGGAGCACCCGTAGTACACCGCGTTCTCGTCGCGACTGAAGGCGACCGGAACCGGCGTGTCCACCAGGCGCGCCGCCTGCAGCGCGGGCCCGATCAGGGGCTCGTCCGGCCAGGGCAGTTCCGCGACCACCCGGGCGGCGGACGCCCCGTCCGCCAGCGTCCAGAGAACGGCCCTGCCGTCGAGGCCGCCGGTGACGACGCGGGCCCCGTCCGGGCTGAACTCGACATCACGCACCGGGGCGGTGTGCGCCGGCCCGGCGGCCGCGGCGCCGGAGCCGCCCGCCGGGCCCAGCATGCCCAGCGCCCGCGGCGCGGCCGGGTCGGTGACGTCGAACAGCCGGACGGTCGTCCCGTACCCGCCGACGGCCAGGACGTCCGCGGTCGGGCTGAACGCCAGGCCATGAACACCGGTCCGCCTGCCCGCCACCGCCCGCGGCAGTTCACCGCGCAGCGCCGGGCGCCGCGGGTCGGTGATGTCCCACAGCTGGGTGGCACCGTCGGCCATCCCGGCGGCGAGGGTCCGCCCCGTACGGCTGAACGCCACCGCCTTGACCGCGTACTGCCGCCCGTCGGGGCCCACGTACCGCGGCAGGTGGCTGATCAGCCCCCGCCCGGGCCGCGCGCCGTCCCACAGCGCGGCCGTGGCGTCGTCGCTGCCGCTGGCCACCAGCTTCCCGTCCAGGCTGTAGGCCACCGTGCCGATCGGCGCGGTGTGCACACCCCGCAGGGTGGTGGACGGGTTCGAGGCGAGGATGGCCGAGCGGGATTCCGCCGTGCCGGCGACCCTGTCGGCCTGCAGCGCGAGATGAGTGGCCAGCTCGGGCCGGGTGAGACGCTGATCGCCCGCCAGCCCGGCGAGCCGCTGGGACTGCGCCCGGTCACGGGCACTGATCGTGGACGAACGCTGGTCGAACGTGACCACGGCCAGCACCGTGGCGAGGACCGACAGCACAGCCAGACCGGTGGCGAGCCCGACCAGCCGACGGGTACGCCGCCGGACCGCGGCGGCCCGGGCCTGTTCCCGCGCCCGGGACGCGTCGTAGAACGCCCTCGCCGGCGCGCTCAGGCCCCGCCGGCGGCCACCGGCGACGATCCAGTCCTCGGCGGCGGCGAGCGGCGGACCGGAGAGCAGGAACGACGGGTCATGGCCGTGTGTCTCCCACTCGCGGGCGGCGTCGTCGAGCTGCTGGCGGACGAGGCCGCCCGCCCGGTCGAGCTCGATCCAGTCCCGCAGCCGCGGCCATGCCCACAGCAGGGCCTCGTGGGCGATCCGCACCCGCTCCGCGTCGGCTTCCAGCAGCCGGGCCGCGATCAGCCGGTCCAGGACCGGCTCGGCGTCGGCGCGTCCCAGATCGACCTCGCCGAGCAGGTCATCACGCCGCAGCGGGCGGCGGGTCGGCCCACCCCTGCCGAGGCGCACCAGGCGCAGCAACAGCTCGTGCGCGGCCTGCTGGCCGGTCTCCCCCAGCTGCAGGTACAGGTCGTCGGCCGTCTTCGCCAGGGCGCCCGCCAGCCGGCCGGCGTCCCGGTAGGCCCGCACCAGCAGCGTGCCGTCCACCCGGTGATCCCAGGTGACGCGCAAGGCGTGCGCGAGCAGCGGAAGCGCGCCGGTCTCCGCCAGTCCCGCCTCCGCACCGGCCGACGGGGCCGCGGAGGCGGGGTCCGCGGTCGTAGGAGCGGGGGCCTGACCGCTGGCCGCGGCGAGATCGTCCAGCAGCAGGTCGACCAGTGCCGGCTCCACCTCCGCACCAACCGCGCGGGCCGGCCCCGTGATCGCCTCCAGCAGCTCGGACCTGCGCATGGGGCCGACCACGATCTGCCCGTCCTGCAACGGCTCCGCCAAGGCCGGGTAGGCGGCGCATTCCAGGTAGAAGTCGCCGCGTACAGCCAGGACGACCACCGCGGGCGCCGGCGCGGTGGAGAGGGCACACAGCGCGCGGACGAACGCCTCCCTCTCGGCCTCGTCCGCGCACAGGGTGAAGACTTCCTCGAACTGGTCGACGGCGAGCAGCAGTCGCGGGGGTGCCGCGGTCCTCCGGCCCGGGGCCGGCGGAGCCAGACCGGCCAGGATTTCGGAGACGACCCCAGGGGCATGTTCCGGCGCGGTGCGCAGCGTGTCCGCCAGCACCGCGCGCAGGCCGGGTACGGACAGCGCGTCGGCGATCCGGCTCGCCAGTTCGGCCAGTGGGTGCTCGGTCGGCGTCAGCACCACCCGCACCGAGCCTGGCGGCATCACCGTTCCCAGCGCCCCGCGCGCCACCGCGGGCAGTATCCCCGCACGCAGCACGGATGACTTGCCCGAGCCGGAAGCCCCCACGAGAACGAGCGGGCCGTCACCGCCACCGGCGCGCTGCCGCAGCAGTTCCAGGGCCTGCCCGACCAACGCGCCCCGCCCGCGGAAGTACTTCTCCCGCGTGTCGTCGAATGCGCTCAACCCGGGATAGGGGCAGTCCGGATCATCGATTCGGGAGAAAGTCCGGGAACCGGGCGGTGCCGGCGTCTGCCGTTCGGCCGGCGGAAACACCGCGGTTGTCCCGGCGGGATCCGCCGCCGCCGGCGGGCCGAGCCGACCCGCCGGCTGGGCCACCGCGGCCTCGTGGGCCCAGGCGGCCGAGACCCGGGCAACGCTGACCGTCGCCGCTTCCCGCCGACCGGTGGGGAGATTGTGCGGATCGCCGGGCGTGAGATCCGCCGGCCCGGACGGCTCGCCACCGGACAGCAGGCCGGCGAGCTGGGCCAACAGCGACTCCTCCGCTCCCGACCGGCAGTCGGGGGCGACACGGACCAGCAGCTCGACCTCGGGTGCCGTGGCCCGGGCGAGCATCGTGACCGCCGCCAGCAGCCGCTCGGCGGCCACGCCACCAGCGGACTCCCCCGCCGGAATCTCCCTGGTACCCCGCACCGGCCCGGTCTGCCGGCCCAGCCTCCCCCCGACGGCGACGTGACCGCCGACGACGAGGAAACGCCGCGGGGCCGGTGCGGCGGAGATCAGCGCGAGCAGGTGCGCGAGAGTCAGCGCCGTACTGCCCACCACGAATTCAGGTGAACCGTCATCGGCGAGCCGCAGCGGCCCGTGCCAGTAGATTCCGAAGGTTTCGATGGCCTCTGCGGCCACGCGGGCGAGAGAATCCGCGACATCCACCGCGGCCGTGGAGTCGACAACAGTGGTGCGATACCCCTCCGGAAGGACGAGGCGCGCGGCGTCGGCGGCGAAACCCGCGGCGTCACCTCCACCGGCTCCACTACCGCTGGCAGTACCACCATCGACGCCGCTCCCGGCACCTGCACCGGCGCCTCCGGCGCCGCATCCCGCGCGGCAGTTCTGATCGCCGACCCGGACGACGGCCAGCCGGGCTGCCCCTCCGCCCTCGCCCATGGAAAAATCCCCCACCACGCCCCCGAGATGTAGCGATGCCCACCGACAAACAGCGAATGAACCTTATTACATGACTGGCGGGACATTGCCACTGAGGACATTTATGTCCTTGTCCTGTCCACTGTCTGCGCCGCCTGCGCCCAGCTCCGCCAGCTCCACCGGCTCCGTCGCTTCCGCCACCGCGTCGCCCCCGTATTGATTCCCGGTGTCGCCTCCCGGCTCCACGCTCGGGCCACCGGACCCGCACCAGTACCGGGTGGTCCGAGGGGATCTCACCCCCGGGCTCCCACAGAACGGAGCGTGGCTGCCTCCCGCCACTCCGCTCGTCCCATACAGAGCGGACTAACACCACCTCCGCACCGGACACCGCCTGGCCAATAGGCGGGCATCGCCAGGCCCATCCCGGGACCGCATTGACACCCACCTTCACATGTCAGTTCCTCAATCTCGACATGTCAGCAGTGGTTCACTCGCGCTCGTCTTCCCGGCCCCTGCCTGACAGGCCTTACCCCGTCTTTCCTCGACGCCCAGCACGACAGTCTTCAGCTAACGCACCACGAGGTGACCTGACTCCTCCCCCACAGGGCGACGCCGGAGGGCCACAAAACCTCCGCCTTCCGCGCAGCGAACACAGCAGAGAGCCATCACCTACCGCACAGGCGACTCCCACCCGAGGGGGCCGCCCAAAGACCGTCGACTCGAAGCACGGGCGGCGCGGTGTCTTCCGCTCCGGTGGTCACGCGTCACGGCTGCGCAGCGCATGCCAGCCACCGGAGACCGCAGCTGCCGCCCAGACAGCCGTGATCAGTGGGCCCAGCCACGGGTTGTAGAAGACGTCGGGGTCCGGCTGGACGTTCATGACCGCGTACAGCCCGGCCCGGTCGGGCAGGAACTGGGTGACGTTCCACAGGCCGGGAACCTCCATGCTCAACGGGGACAGCAGGAACAGGAACGGCAGGAAAAGGCCCAACGTCGCGGCCAGGGAACGGGTCATCGCGGCGAGGCCCATGCACAGAAGGGTCAGCAGCGGAAAGTAAAGGATCAACGAAATCACGGCCCGCACCGCGCCGGGATCGCCGAGGGATACCCCGTGCTCGTCCAGCAGGCCCTGGGTCAGGAAGAAGGTCAGCGGTGCGGCCGGGAGGGCGATGGTCAGTGACAGGCCCGCGGTTGCCAGGAGCTTGCCCAGGTAGAAGCGGGTCCGCTGGGGAACGGCGGTGAGCGAGGTGGTGACTGTTCCTTTCTCATATTCGCCCCCGAGGGACAGCATCGCGAAGACGGCCAGCGCGATCTGGGCGAAGTTCAGGCTCCAGAAACCCACCGCCAGCGGATCGTAGTCCGCCCGGGTGGCCTCCGCGTCGCCGTAGGCCGCACACGCGAGGGCACCGATGCCGACGAGCATGACGGCGGCCAGTGCCAGCGACCAGACGAGGGAACGGAGGGATCGAATCTTGGTCAGTTCCGAGTACAGCACCGGCTTCAGGATCATGTCAGAGCGTGCTCCCGTCCGGCGTTGGCGGTGGCGGTGAACTCGGTGGAGTGAGCGGTCATGCGCAGGAACGCCTCCTCCAGGGAGTCGCTGTGCAGCGCAAGTTCCTGAAGCGGCACGCCCTCACGGGCGGCAACCACGCCGATCTCGTCTGGCTGGGCGCCAGGAACCTCCCACGTCCCGCCATCCCCTGGTGTCAGGGCGAACCCCACGGCAGCCAGGGCCCTGCCCAGCTGTTCGGGCCTGGTCGTGCGCAGCCGTACCCGGCCGCGGCCGTACCGGGCGCCGAACTCGGTCATGCTGACGTCGGCCAGCAGACGGCCCCTGCCGATGATGATCAGATGGTCGGCGGTCACCGCCATCTCGTTCATGAGATGGCTGGAGACCAGGACCGCCCGTCCGTCCTCGGCGAGCTCCCTGAGCAGGCTCCTGACCCACTGGATGCCCTCGGGGTCGAGGCCGTTGAGCGGCTCGTCCAGGATGATCACCCGAGGATCACCGAGCAGCGCGGCCGCGAGCCCGAGCCGCTGGCGCATGCCCAGGGAGAAGCCGCCGATCCGGCGTCTGGTTGCGGCGGCCAGGCCCACCCGGTCGAGCATCTCGTCCACCCGTGCGTCCGGGATCCTGTTGCTCCTGGCCAGGGCCAGGAGCTGGTCACGGGCCCGCCGGCCTGGATGCACGGCGGACGGATCAAGGAGCGCACCGACGTGCCGCAACGGTTCCCGGATCTGCGCGTACGGCCGGCCGCTGACAAGCGCCTCGCCGCCCGTCGGCCGGTCGAGGCCGAGCACCATCCGCATGGTGGTCGACTTGCCCGCCCCGTTGGGACCGAGAAAACCGGTCACCCGACCCGGTTCGACCTGAAAGCTGAGCCGGTCCACAGCAACGTTCGTTCCGTGGCGTTTGGTGAGATCCCGAACCTCGACGCACGCCCGGGGCGGTCGTTCCTCCTTGGTTGTCATGGTCGTAGTAGGCGCCATGGCATGTTCCGAGCGGATCCCCCGGTGGTCTCACCTTCGCTCCCTCCCTTGGGGGAGGTGTTCTGGGGATGGCGTTAGGCATCATGGAGCAGTGCCGATCTTTGTCGCAGCCCTGCTCCGGCCCGCTGTGTACACACGCTGGCTGCACCTGGCCATGGGCGGGGTCTTCGCCGGCAGTTGTGTCATGGTGGTGCCCGGTTTCGATGAATCCCTGCCACGTACCCTGCTTTTCTGCCTGATCTCCCCGTTGCCGTTGCTGGTGCTCGCCGCGATCGTGCCCGGGACCCGGCACGCGGAGGGTGCCCAGGCACGATGGCTCCTGAAACCGCATGATGGCACCGAGATCAGCCTCGCGCCCTCGCGTTCGCTGTACGACCAGCGGCGGACCGGGCTTTGGCTGGTTTTCCGTGTCTGGCTCGGCGTTGCCGTCCTGGCGCTGACGGCAAACGGGTTCGCCCTCGCCGTCCAGTTCGGTTTCGCTCCTTTTCGGCAGGGACCGCTGCAGGCCGCCGGGATTCGCGTGCTGGACAGCGATCGCCTTTTCCTGGGCCCGCTCCTGGCACCGCCTCTGGTTCTTGCGCTGATGGGGACGATCGTCGCGGCCGGCGAGCTTCAGGCGCGAGCGGCCCGGGCCCTCCTCGGTCCGTCTCCGGCCGAGCGGCTGGCGGAGGTCGAGCACCGGGCCGAGCAGCTCCTGGAGCGCAACCGACTCGCCGCGGAGCTGCACGACTCCATCGGCCACGCCCTCACCCTGACCATCCTGCAGGCCGGTGCGGCGAAGCAGCTCGCGAGCACCGATCCTGCCTTCGTCCACCGTGCGCTGACAGTCATCGAGGAGACCGGTCGGCGCGCCATGGACGATCTCGAACGGACCGTGGGGCTCCTCCGCGACGCCCCGGCAGGACCGCGGGCCCGTCCCACGCTGGCCGGGCTCGATACCTTGCTGGACGGCGCACGGACCGCGGGAACCCCGATCCTCGCCGACGTCAGTCCACGGATCGACGACATCCCCGGGATCGTGTCGCGGGAGGCCTACCGGATCCTGCAGGAGGCGGTGACCAACGCACTACGGCATGCGCCCGGCAACACGATGACCATCGATGTCGTCGTGGACGACTCCTGTCTGGAAATGCGCGTCGTCAACCCGCTGCCCGCCGGATCCATCAGCCCACCACGGCAGGACGGCAAAGGCCTGCGAGGAGCGAGGGAACGCGCCGTGCTCCTCGGTGGCGAGTTCAGCGCGAAGCCCCGGGACGACCACTGGATCGTCGAAGCCCGGCTTCCCCTCGGCATGGGATCTGGTCCTCAGGCCATGCGTCGCGGCCTGGCCGGTTCCAGCTACGAGAACGGCGTCATCACAGCGGACGGTCGGTCGTGACAGTGGACGGCCCCAAGGAAGATCGCGGTTGTGTTCGCGACACCCAGAACATGAAACGTGCCCAGGATGGCCCGGTGCCGGTTTCAGTCCTCCTTGTCGACGATGAAGAACTGGTGCGTGTGGGGCTGCGTGTGATCCTGGAGTCAGGCGGCGAGATCGACGTTGTCGGGGAGGCCTCTGACGGCTCGCAGGTCGTGCCACTGATCCGGGAGAAGAACCCGGACGTTGTGATCATGGATATCCGGATGCCGAGGGTCGACGGGTTGGCGGCTATCCGGGAGATCCTCGCGGACGTTGCCGATCCGCCGAAGATCCTTGTGCTCACCACCTTCGAGTTGGACGACTACGTCTACGAGGCGCTCCGCAGCGGGGCCAACGGTTTCCTGCTCAAACGTGCACGGCCCGCGGAGATCCTCCAGGCCGTCCGCGCGATCGTCTGCAGCGAGAACCTGCTGTTTCCCGAAGCGATCCGGTCCATGGCAGGTAGGCGACCGAACCGGGAGGCCCGCGAGGCGATGCGACGGGCCCTCCTCACCGACCGGGAGGCCGACGTACTCCGTCTGATCAGCGAAGGCCTGTCCAACAGCGAGATCGCCACCCGGCTGTACCTCGGCATCCAGACCGTCAAGACCCACGTGAGCAGCCTGCTGACCAAGCTCGGCGCACGTGACCGCACCCAGGCGGTCATCATCGCCTACGAATCCGGCTTCGTGGATGCTGGCAGGCGCTGATCGCCCGCACCGGCGCCGTCCCGCGAAGCACCGATGCTGATACGAGTGCTGGTCCTGGCAGCCTGGGCCTTCGCCGTTCCGCGGTGGCCCTTCTCGTCGTTCAGGGACCGATCAACGAGTTTCACGACCAGATCGCGACACTCCTCGTCGTCTATCCGGGGACGGTCGTTCCCCGGTAGTCGAGGAACTGCAGGCCGGGACGGCCGCGCTGAGCGTCGGCACCTGATCCGTAGCCCTCGGCGCACCGGGCGGGTGTCTCACCCAGGACTGACGCAGAGGGAACCGGGAGACCACCCGGTGGCCTTGTGCGGTTCTCGTCTCCGGCGGGTGGCCGGGCTGTCTGCCGCGGGCCGCACAATGAACGTCGGGGAGTCGGTCGCACCAGACGAGGTGATCATGAGTACCAGGAACCGTGAGAAGCGGAGGGCCAAGCAAAAGGCGCGCGCCGAACGCAACCGTTCGTGGGCTGCCGGTCCGGCGAACGGGTTCGGCGAGGAACCCGACCTTCGGGAGCTCCGCTGGGCGTCTGCCGAGCTCCAGCTCACCGCCGCGCTGCAGGCCCGTCGCGGCGGTGACGAGTCCGCGCTGGCGCGCCACGTGGCGGCGCTGGCCGCGGTGTCGGGCGGGCCGGGCGGCCACGACACCGTCAACCGCTGCCTGCTCGCCTGGCTCGACCGGATCATCGAGCTCTGCTGGCGAGGCGGCTGGCAGCCGGCGGATGTGCACCGGTTCGCCGGCCGGCAGGCGGGCCCACGGGTGGCACGGCTGGCTCTCGACGCGATCGCCGCGCAGATGCGCCGCTATGCCGCCGCCACCGTCGACGAGCAGTGGGAGGCGCAGCTACGGGCCCTCGACGCGACTGCCTGGTGGAACGACGACGACGGATGGCTGGCGGCCCGGGGCAGCCGCGAAGGCCTCGATCAGGTCGAGGTGCTCTTCGACGTCGTGGAGCTTCTCCACCTGCTGCACGGCCTGCCCGCGATTCAGATGCTGGGCCCTGCCCCGGGCACGGCGCGCCGACACACGCGGCCCGGCGCGGACGCTGCCAGCACCGCCGGCGCCGGTGTCCTCAACGGCGGCACCGGCATGCTCGACAAGGTCCGCGGGCTGCTGGCGAAGGCCGAATCGACCACCTTCGCCGAGGAGGCCGAGGCACTGACCGCCAAGGCCCAGCAGCTCATGGCCCGGCACAGCATCGACGAGGCGCTGCTGGCGGCGCGCAGCACCGGCAAGGCCGCCGAACCGGGCGGCCGCCGGCTCGGCATCGACAACCCCTACGAGGCGGCGAAGGCGATCCTGCTGGACGTGATCGCCGACGCGAACCGCTGCCGCACGGTGTGGGCGAAGAGCCTCGGCTTCTCGACGGTGATCGGCTACCCGGCGGACCTGGACGCGGTCGAGGTGCTCTACACCTCCCTGCTTGTGCAGGCGACCACGGCGATGATGCAGGCTGGTTCCCGCCAGGACCGTCAGGGGCGGTCCCGGACCCGCGCGTTCCGCCAGTCGTTCCTCACCTCGTTCGCGACCCGCATCGGCGAGCGTCTCAAGGCCGCGACGGAGGAGGTGGGCGCGCAGGCCGCCGCCGAACCGGGCCACGACCGGCTGCTGCCGGTGCTCGCCGCCCGGGACGACTCCGTCCGGCAGACGACGACGAAGATGTTCCCGGAGGTCGTGACGAAGTCGGTGACCGCGTCGGACAGCGAAGGCAGTGCCCTCGGCCGGACGGCCGCCGACCTTGCGTCCCTGCACGTCCGGAACGAGATGACCGCCCGTCGCCAGTAACTCGGGGACGGCGGGATCCAGTCACCGGTCAGGCTCACCGCGGGCGCTGTGGCCGTCGGACGGGTCTTCTGGCTCGGGTCGGCGGGCGGGCGCCGCTTCGGTGTCCGGGTATCCCTGGGAAGTCGCCGGGAGGACCGGGGGCGCGCCGAGCAGGTGGGCGAGGGTGACCGCGGCGATGCTTTCGGCGGCGAGCAGGCCGACGAGCACCACCAGCTGGAAGCGGGCGGCCTGCCCGGGTGAGGCGCCGCCGAACAGGGCCCCGACGAACGCGCCCGGGAGGGTGACCAGGCCGACGGTCCGCGTCTGGTCGAGGGCGGGCACCAGCGCCTCGGAGACGCTGTGGCGGGCGACGTCCAG
This sequence comes from Parafrankia sp. FMc2, assembly GCF_041008525.1. Taxonomy (NCBI): domain Bacteria; kingdom Bacillati; phylum Actinomycetota; class Actinomycetes; order Frankiales; family Frankiaceae; genus Parafrankia; species Parafrankia sp. FMc2. Next base: position 32,311 of record NZ_JBFLUG010000013.1, read on the forward strand.
GCAGGCCCGCCGCGGTGTCGCGCCGAGCGCGAGCCAGGCCTCGATCTCGTCCCGGCGCTGCCGGAGGCCCTCGACGAGCCGCCGGCCGGTGAGCGTGCAGGATGTCATCGTGCCGCCCACGACGCTCCCGGTGAGGGCGATCAGATTCCGGGTGGACACCTCCATCGCCCCGGTGGCGAACGTGATTCCCAGGGGCAGCGCGGCGCCGGCCACGCACGAGGCGAGCACGGCCCGGCCGGCGTGAGGCAGCCCGGACAGGCGTCGGGCCGCGGTGGTGACCGCCGCGGTGAGCATGAGTGCCAGAACGGCGATGGTGGCGGCGGGTGCCGCGAAGACCCCTCGCAGCGCAAGACCGATGACCGCGAGCTGGGCGGCGGCACGCAGCGAGGCGGTGACGACGTCCCTGCGGCGCCCGACCCCGGCCCAGCTGAGCGCGGCGAAGGCCAGCGCCAGCAGCAGGATGAGCCCGAGGGCGAGGCGGGCGTCCGGGGGTACCTCCACGGTGTCTCATCCTGGCTCTCGCCGGGGCAGCCCGCGATGTACATCGCATCCACCGCCCGCCGCCGGACGTCCCACCCAGATGCGCATATTCTCTGGATGTCGGTGCCGGATCCTGCTGTGCCCTGTCTCCGTGCCAGTCGACCCTGGAGGGATCGGTCCGCGTGAGGACAGACACCGTCGTCATCAGTGCCGCCGCCGGTTGGCTCCCGCCGCGCCGCGAGGCCCCGGCCGAGGCCGGCGTCGCCCCCGAGGATGCCGGCTACACCGCGCTGGCGGTGTCAGATGGCCCGTCGGCTCCGGAGATGGCGGTGCTTGCCGCGACCGCCGCGATGGACCGCGCCGGCTGGAGCGGTGACCAGCTCGACCTCGTCCTCCACGCGTGGAGCTACTACCAGGGTCATGACTTCTGGTCCCCGGCGCACTACCTCGCCGACCAGCTCGGGGCACGGGACGCGCAGCCGTTCGGGATCCAGCAGATGTGCAACGGCGGGGCGGCGGCGCTGCAGACCGCGGCGGCGCACCTGCTGGCTGATCCGGCCATCGGCCGGGTGCTGGTCACCACGGCGGACCGCTTCTGCCCACCGGGTTTCGACCGCTGGAACAGTGATCTCGGCGTCGCCTACGGCGACGGCGCCAGCGCCCTCCTGGTGCGCCGGACGACCACCGCCCCGGCGGGTACCGACGTGGTGGACGTTCGCCCGTCCGCCGCGGGGCCAACGGACATCGCTGGGGCGGACGCCGGGGTGGCGGGCGAGCTGCGGCTGGTGGCGGTCAGCTCCGTCTCGGCGCCGGGCCTGGAGGGCATGCACCGGGGCAATGACGACTTCTCCCCCGCCGCGCGCCTGGCCACGCCGGCGGTGGACGTCCGACGTACCAAGAAGGCCTACCTGCGCCGGCACGGCAGCTCCGGCTACCGGGTCGCCGAGCGGGAAGGGATCCGGACCCTGCTGGCGCTGGCGCTGGACGAGGCGGGGCTGACCCGCGACGGCGAACGGCCCCGCTGCGTGGTGCTCCCCCGGGTGCACCGGGCTCCGCTGGAGTCCGTCTTCGCGCCGGTCGTCGAGGAGGTCACCGGCGCCGAGCCGATCGACTTCGGCCGCGCGACCGGGCACCTGGGCGCCGGCGACCTCACCACCGGTATCGCGGACCTGATCGACAACAAGATCCTCGCTCCTGGCGAGACCGCGCTGGTCCTGAGCACCGGCGCCGGTTTCACCTGGTCCTGCGCCACCCTCACCGCTCCCGCGCACTGACCTGTTCGTGGTCTGACCCGGTTCGTGGTCTGACCGGCCCCCACCACCAGCGACAGCCGCGGCTGTCGCCCTGTCAGCAGATCCGGGGCAGCTGCTCGCCGAGCGGACGGTCGACGACGCGGGTGGTTCCGAAGGCCGTGCGGGCGACGACCAGGCCCGGATGGTCCGCGGTGACCGTGCCGATGATCGCCGCCTCGTGGCCGGCCGGGTGCGCGCGCATCGCGGCCAGCGCCGCGTCCGCCTCGTCGGCGGCGACGAAGGCGACGATCTTGCCCTCGTTGGCGACGTGGAGCGGGTCGAGGCCGAGGAAGGCGCAGGCCGCCTCCACCACCGGCGGCACGGGCACCGCGCTCTCGGTGAACTCGACCCCGGTCCCGGAGGCGGCGGCGATCTCGCACAGGGTTGTCGCCAGGCCGCCCCGGGTGGGGTCGCGCAGCGCGTGCACCCCGCCGGGCGCCGCCGCCAGCATCGCGGCGACCAGGCCGTGCAGGGCCGCGGTGTCGGAGCGGACGTCCCCGCCGAACTCCAGGTTCTCCCGGACGCTCAGCACCGCCACACCATGTTCCCCGATCGGCCCGGACACCAGGACCCGGTCACCGGGCCGGGCCCGCTCGGGGCGGATGTCGACGCCGGGCGGGACGACCCCGATGCCGCTGGTGTTGACGTAGAGCCCGTCGGCGAGGCCCCGCTCGACGACCTTGGTGTCGCCGGTGACCAGCCGGACGCCGGCGCGGGCCGCGGCCCGCCCCATCGCCTCGGCGACCCGGCCGAGCACCTCGAGGTCGAGGCCCTCCTCGAGGATGAACCCGGCGGACAGCGCCACCGGGACCGCACCGCTGCAGGCAAGGTCGTTGATGGTCCCGTGCACCGCCAGCTCGCCGATGCTCCCGCCGGGAAAGAACAACGGACGGACCACATAGGAGTCGGTGGAGAACGCGAGCCGGACCCCGCCCACCTCCAGCACCGCCGAGTCCGCCAGTGCCGGGACCGGCGTCCGGGCGTCGTCCGGTGCCGCGGCGAACGCGGGGAGGAACAGATGCTCGACCAGCTCACCGGACAGCACTCCGCCGCCGCCGTGGCCCAGCATCACCGCGCTGTGGTCCCGCAGCGGGCGCGGGCACACCCAGCGCGTCGGGTCGACCGTCTCAGTCATGGCGAACCCCCGTCATGGCGATCCTCGGTCATGTGAACCTCGGTCATGGTCGGCCGCCGCCGTCATGGCCGGTCGCCCTCGGGGCGGTGCCGGCAGGTGCCAACCGTCGGAACTGGAAGTAGGCCGCGCAGGCGCCCTCGGTGGAGACCATGGTCGCGCCCAGCGGCGTCCGCGGGGTGCACCGGCCGCCGAAGGCAGGGCACTGCGGCGGCTTGATCACCCCGCGCAGGACGTCCCCGCTGCGGCACTCCGGTGACTCCTCGGCGGTGAGCCCGGTGACGTCGAAGCGGATCGCGGCGTCGAACTCCGCGTACTCGTCGGCGAGCCGCCAGCCCGAGTCCGGGATCACGCCGATGCCCCGCCAGGCCCGGTCACACACCGTGAAGACGCTGTCCAGGGTGCGCCGCGCCACCGGGTTGCCCTCGGGGCGCACAGCCCGCGGGTAGGCGTTCTCGAGCTCGGCCCGCCCGTCCTCCAGCTGCTGGACGGCGGCGCGCACCCCGTCCAGCAGGTCCAGCGGCTCGAAGCCGGTGACGACGATCGGCACCCGGTGTGCCGCCACCAGCGGTTCGTACTGCGTGGTGCCCATGACCGTGCACACGTGCCCGGCCGCGAGGAAGGCGCTGACCCGGTTGTCGGGGGCGGTGAGCACCGCGGCCATCGCGGGCGGTACCAGCACATGGCTGACGAGCATGGAGAAGTTGCGCAGCCCGCGGTCCCGGGCGGCCACCAGGGCCATCGCGTTGGCGGGGGCGGTCGTCTCGAAACCGATGCCCAGGAAGACGACCTGGCAGTGCGGGTTCTCCGCGGCGATGCGGACGGCGTCCAGCGGCGAGTAGACCACCCGGACGTCCCCGCCGCGCGCGCGGACCGTGAACAGGTCCGTGGCGCTGCCGGGCACGCGCAGCATGTCCCCGAAGGAGCAGAGGATCACCCCGGGCCGGGACGCGATCTCCAGCGCCCGGTCGATGGTCTCCAGCGGCGTCACGCACACCGGGCAGCCGGGGCCGTGCACGAACTCGACCTGGTCGGCGAGGAGCTGGTCGATGCCGTTCCGGATGATCGAATGAGTCTGCCCACCACAGACCTCCATGATCGTCCAGCGGCGGGTCGCGGCGGCGGCGATCGCGCCCACCAGCCGGGCCGCCAGCTCGGGATCACGGAACTCCCGCAGGTACCTCATCGGCCCCCACCCGCGTCCTCCCGGACGGTGGTGACGCGGCCGGGGCTCGCCAGGGACACGATCTCAGCTCCTCTCCGCGGGGGCTCTTCGTCGGCCGGTGTCGGTCGGCTCAGTCCCTCGGGCGGTGGTGCGCCCGCCAGGTCGGGCGGCGGTTGGCTCAGCGCGGCGATCGCCGCCTGGCCCAGTGCGAGCCCACCGTCACCCGGCGGGACGACGCGGTGGGTCAGCACCTCGAACCCGGCCGCGGTCAGCCGGTCGCGGCAGGCGCGCAGCAGGACGACGTTCGCGAACACCCCGCCGGTCAGCCCGACCGCCTCGACGCCGTGCCGGTCACGCGCCGCGCGCGCGACCTCGACCACCGCCTCCGCGACGGCCAGATGGAAGGCGTGGGCCAGCAGCCGCGCCGGCGTTCCGGCGCGCAGGCCCGCGACCAGTCCGGTGATCACCGGAGCCGCGTCGAGCACACAGGAGGCCACGCGACCGCCCTCTCCGCCGTCTCCGCCGGCCTCGCCGCCGACATCCACGCCAACTCCGAAGGTCAGGCGTGGGACGGCCCGCGTGGGCAGGGTGGGCGGCGTGGGCAGGGTGGGCGCGTTGTCCGGGTCCGGCGCGAGGACGTCCGCGGCGAGGGCTTCCAGCTCGGCGGCGGCCTGCGCTTCGAAGGTGCTGCGCTGCCGCACGCCGAGCAGGGAGGCCACCGCGTCGAACAGACGTCCCATGCTGCCGCAGGGCACGCTGGAGAGGTTCCGTTCCACGAGCACCCGCAGGACGTCCAGCTCGGTCGGGGAACAGGCGCCCACCGGCGGCAGATCGTCTGCCCAGGGCAGGCCGGCGGCGGCGAGATGGGCCAGCGCGCTGCGGTACGGGTTGCGGGCCGCCGCGTCACCGCCGGGCAGCGTGACGGGGCGCAGCCACGCGAACCGCTCGGCGCGGGTCACCTCCGGGCCGACCAGGAGGCCCTCACAGCCCCAGATGGTCCCGTCGAGACCGAAGCCCGTCCCGTCGAACGCCAGCCCGAGCACCGGCGCTCCCACCCGGCGACCCTCGCCAACAGAGCCGGCTGGGCTAGCAGAGCCGGCAGGACCGAGGCGCCCGTGTTCGGCCAGCAGTGCGGCGACGTGCGCATGGTGATGCTGGATCTCCCGGGTCGGCACCGGCACCGGCGTCTCCGGGCCCGCGGGCGTTGCGGTCGCCGCGCCGTCGGCCGGCTGGCGTGTCGCCCAGGCACGGGTCAGGTAGCCGGGGTGCCGGTCGGCGGCGATCATCGACGGGGCGACACCGTGCAGGTGGGCCATCCGCGCGCAGGACTGTTCGAACAGCCGCAGCGCGTCCAGCCCGGCGATGTCACCGAGATACTGGGAGACGATCGCGTGCCGTCCGGTCGTGAGGCAGATCGTCGACTTGCCGTCGCCGCCCACCGCGAGCACCGGCTGGACGGCGCGGCCGAGGTCGACCACCTGTGGCGCGTACCCGCGGGAGCGCCGCAGCGGCAGCACCCGCTCGCCGTCCCAGCGCTCCACCGAGTCGTCGCACGGGGCGACGATCGGCCGGTCGTGGGTCAGGTAGGCGTCGGCGATGCCGGCCAGCCGGGTGTGCGCCTGGGCGTCGTCGACGCAGATCGGCTCCCCGGAACGGTTGCCGCTGGTCATCACCAGCGCCTGTGGCGGCTGTGGCATGCCGGGCCCCGGCACCGGCATGAACAGCAGGTGGTGCACCGGGGTGTAGGCGAGCAGCAGACCGACGAGCGGACTTCCCGGTGCCACCAGCGCCGACAGGGATGATCCGGCGCGGCGGCGCCGGGCCAGGACGATCGGCGCGGCGGCGGAGGCGAGCAGGTCCCGCTCGGGCGCGGACAGGTCGGCGATCAGCGCGGCGGCCGCCACGTCCCGCACCATCACCGCGAGCGGCCTGTCGGGACGTCCCTTGCGGGCCCGCAGCAGCGCGACCGCCGCGTCGTCGGCGGCGTCGCAGGCCAGGTGGTAGCCGCCGATGCCCTTGATCGCGACGATCTGGCCGGCGGCCAGCGCCCGCTGTGCCGCCGCGAGCGCGGCGTCAGCGCCGTCAGTGCCATCCGCGCCGTCAGCGCCGTCCGTGCCGCCCACGCCGGGCTCGCCACCCACGCCGGGCTCGCCGTCGGCGTTGGCCGGGTGGAACCGCAGGCTCGGGCCGCAGGACGGGCAGCAGATCGGCTCGGCGTGGAAGCGGCGGTCCGCCGGATCGGTGTACTCGTCGGCGCACCGCGGGCACATCGGGAAACCTGCCATCGAGGTCGCCGCGCGGTCGTACGGCAGGCTCTCGATGATCGTGAAACGCGGGCCGCAGTTCGTGCAGGTGATGAACGGATGCCGATAGCGGCGGTCGGCGGGGTCGGTCAGCTCCCGCCGGCAGTCGGCGCAGACCGCGACGTCGGGCGGGACCATCGTGCGCGGCCCCGCCGCCGACGGGCCGGTCGCGCTCTCGACGATGCGGAACGCCGTCGTGTCCGTCGGTGCCGCTGCGGCCGCCCGCTGCGCGGAAGCCGCCGAGGCCTCCGACGTCGCCAGGGTCAGCGGGCTCGGCGGGGCCGCCGGGACCCGGCCGCTGCGACGGGCCGGTGCGGCGGAGGCGATCTCGGTCACCGTGATCCGCTCGACGCGCGCCAGGGGCGGCGCCGGCGCCGCGAGCAGCCGCAGGAACTCGGCGACGTCCGGGTCGGCTCCCTCGACCTCGGCGACGACCGAGCTGGCGTCGTTACGGACGAAACCGGCCAGCCCGAGCCCGGCGGCGAGCCGGTAGACGTGCGGACGGAATCCGACGCCCTGCACCACGCCCTCGATCGTCACCTGCCGCCGGACCCGGGGAGCGCTGCCGGACGTCACGCGCGCCGCCCGTGCCCGGCCCGACGGGTGCCGGCGGTCGCCGGCTGCCCCGTCACGTGGAGCCGGTCAGCGCGCGGTGGCGGGCGATCTCGTCGAGCACGGCGCGCACGGCCGCCACCGAGTCGTCGTCCCCACTGTTCTCGAAGATCGAACAGGCCTCCTGCAGTACCGCGGCGGCCTGCGGCAGGGCGCCCAGCTGCGCGAGCGCGTTGCCCTGGCTGGCCAGGACCCGGGCGTAGCTGACCGGGCTGTCCAGGCCCACCCGGGTCGCGATGATCTCCTGGTAGCGGCCGGCGGCCTCCACCAGGTTGTCCCGCCGGTGCGCGGACGGCGCGTGGACCAGCGCGTTCGCCAGGTTCAGCTGCGTGCTGGACCACTCCGACGGATGCGTCTCACGGGTGTAGACCGTGAGCGCGGTGCGCAGGCCCTGCATGGCCACGCCGATCCGCAGCTGGTCGGAGGCGGAGTTCATCGGCATCGCCAGGTAGGCGGCGGCAAGACTGACCTGGGCGGAGGCGAACAGCTCCGGCGCGGTGTCGATGGTGATCAGGCGCAGTGCCGCCAGGTAGTTCTCGGCGGCGGTGCGCAGCCCGGCCAGGTCGTCGCCGGCGAGCTCGTGGTGCACCGAGCCGAGGGTGAGGTGCAGCTCGGCCCGTCCGGCGGCCAGGTCGGTGGAGGCGAGGGCGGCCAGCGCCGTGGTGAGGTCGGTGACGACGGCGAAGGTGGGGCCCTCGGCATCGCGGCGCAGCCCGGCGGCGGTCGCCATCAGCTGGGCGGCCAGGCCGGGGGCCGACTCCGCTGCCGCGCCGATGCCCTGGGCGAGTGCCCGCCCGGCGTCACCGATGCGGCCGGCCGCCATCGCGTGCGCGGCCTGCGCGGAGCACACCAGCGCCGCGATCTCCCCGGTCGCGTCACCCGGGGCGGGCGGCTCGCGCCGCTCGCCGGTGGCGAAGCGCACGACGTCCACCAGCACGCCGAGCTCCGCGCCGAGGTCCGCGCGCAGTGCCACGAGCTGCTGCGCCGGGGTGCCCGCGGGGTCCAGCACGAACCGGTTGTAGCGGGTGACCACGTCGTCGCCCTGCAGGCGCTCGGCGGCGCCGGCGACGTCCCCCCGGTAGGCGAGCTCGATCGCGGCCAGCTCCGGCGGCCACGCGGTCGGGAGCATCCCCGCCGCGAGGGAACGGCGGACGGTCGCCGTCTCCTCCCCGCCGGGCACCAGCAGGAAGCCCGCGGGCAGGGGGAACACACCGACCGGCTGCGGGCGCGTGCCCGGCGTGCCCGGCGGGCCCGGGGCGCCCAGCGGGCCCGGGGCGGTCTCGGCGGGGGCAGGGTTGTCTGTGGCCATCTGTGTCACCCGTCGTGTTCGGTCGGGTGCCCCTGGGGGCACCGGCTGGGCGGGAGGGAACGTGGACGTGTTCGCGTCACAGGGCCGCGCGGCGCCTGCCCACGATCCGGCGAGCCCCTTCGTCAGGTGCAGCGTTCCCGGGTGCCCGGGCAGCCTCCGACGCGGCGTCCGGCGGGCCCGCCGCAGGAGCCTTCGGCAGGAAACGCTATGTGCCAGGGGGCCGGCCGCCGATCGACAGTGGGCAGACGCTGCCACCAACGCGCCAGCGGATGTGTCACCGCCGTCACCCCCGCGGCGGCGGACAAAGGTTTGACGGGCCCGATCGGGGCACACAAGGGGCACAGCCGGCCGCACCGCGCGAATCCGACACCACGCGAGTCCGAGAATCCCTGCCCACCAGGAGGAAACGATGGGTCTGCGCTACACGAACCGGTCCAAGGCCGGGCCGCTGCGGTTCAACATGGGCGCCCAGGGCCTGTCCTCGGTCAGCATGAAGGCGGGTCCGTTCACCTGGCGCCTGTGGTCCCGCCGGCAGCGGGCCGGGATGTCATCGGTCGATCTGCCCGGTCACTGGTCGTGGCGGCCGTCCGCCCGCCGTCGCTCGCGGAGCACCTCGCGGGATTCCTGAGCCTCACCGCAGGACCTGCGGGCGACCAGCGACGGTTCGACGAGCACGGCGACCGTCTCGCCCGGGGATTCGACGACGAGCTCGGCGGCTCGGCGGCCCATCCGGTAGGCGGGCTGGGTGATCACGGTGATGCCGAGCGCGGGCGCCCAGGCGAAGTCGTCCATCGTCAGGAAGGCGATGTCGCCGGGCATGGCGAGCCCTCGGGCAGTCAGCGCGGTGTGGGCGGCCACGGTCAGCCGGCCGGCGGTGCACGCAATCGCGTCCAGTGGCCTCCCCTGGTCCCGAGCACGCCCGAGGAGCAGGCCCACCGCCCGGTCGACCTCCGTCACGCTCTGCGCAACGGTCACCGCCGACTCGGGCAGGGGTAGCCCGAGGCCGGTGAGGGCGTTACGCAGCCCCGCGAGGCGCCCCAGCTGGGAGGAGCGGTCACCGGAGGTCACGACCCCGACGGATGACCGCCCGCACGCGGCCAGATGCGTGGCCATCAGCCGGCCGGCCGCCACGTTGTCCAGGCTGATGGAGTGCAGGGCCGGCGGCGGACCCGGAACAACGCCCGCACCCGGAACAGCGCGCGCGACGATCACGCACGGAGTGCCGTTCTCGGCCAGCTGGCGGAGGCGGCCGTCGGTGCTCTCGTCGGTCGTCGCGATCAGCCCGCGCACCCGGTGTTCGTCCATCATCCCGACCAGCGCGGCCTCGTGGTCGTTCGGGCGGAACGTGCTGGTGAACATCACGAGGCTGTCGTGGGCGGCCGCGACGTCATCGATGCCGCGCATCAGGTCCAGGTAGAAGGGGCTGCTCAGGTCACGGACGACGACGCCGATCGTGCGGGAGCGCCCGGCGAAGATGCCTCTCGTGAGCGCGTTGGGGGTGTATCCGAGACGGGTCACCGTCTCCCACACCCGGGCGGCCGTCGGCGGGGTGACGGGCCCGCCGTTGAGCACCCGGGAGACCGTCGCCGTGGACACACCCGCGTGCGCGGCGACGTCACCGATGGTCACCCGCTTCGTCATGTCTCCTCCGGTACCTTCCTCGGGGCCGCGTTCCTCGGGGCCGCACAGAGCTGCGTTCGTCAGGGCCTCTGGTCAGTCGGTGGCACGGCGGCCGTGACGGACGGCGATCTCGCCACCGATCAGGACGGTGTCCACCGCAGCCAGCCGCGCGGGATCCGTCACCACCAGGTCTGCGATCGCGCCCGGCACGACGCGGCCACGGCGGGACGCCAGCCCCGGGATGGCATCCGCGACGTTCGCGGTCGCCATGGCAATCGCGGCCGGCAGGCTCACGACACCCGCTGCGACGGAGCTGTCGATCGCCAGCAGGATCGGATCGTGGTGGCCGCCCGCGTAGTCGGTCGAGATCGTGTCGACGAGCCCGGCGGAGAACAGCGCATAGAGCAGCTCGGGGCCGGTCGTGAGCCGCCTGGCGCCGAACGTGTCGAGGGTGGAGACGTCCACGATGACCCCCGCCTCCCTGAGCCGTTCCGCATGCTCGAGGGCTTCGCGCAGCTCGAAGCTGGAGTGGTTGGAGTGCCCGGCGATCATCGTGACATCGGTGGCCGCGAGGGACATGACCTGGGTCATCGACGCGGCCGCGTTGTGCACCGCCACCGGCACGCCCAGGGCGCGTGCCTGCTCGGCCGCCTCGCCGAGCCCGTGCAGTGCGACGTCGAACGCGGGCAGCACGATGGACGAGACAAGGTCTCGCACGTCCTCGACCGACAGCCGGCCGGTCAGCCCGGCGGCGGCCAGTGCCTGTTCGACGGCGTCCCGATCGAAGGCCGACACCGCGATGTGGCGGCCCAGGACGGCGATCTTCAGCCCGTTCGCCTGTCGCGGTGTGATCGTGACCCCGGTGCGTCGCGCGATTTCGGCCGGGATGTACAGATAGCTCGCCCCTCCCCCGCCGAGGGTGTGACCGGCCCCGATCTCACCGAGCGCGACGGCTCCCGCGCCGACGGCCTGGCGGGCGGTGAACCGGCGGTTGGCCTCGGTGAGACCGCCACCGTCCGCGATGGTGGCCGCCTCCAGGCAGGCGGGAGTGTTACAGCTGGCCAGCCGGACGTTGACCGGATGAGCGCTGTCGGTCCGGGCGAGGTCGTCCGCGGTGACGAAGCCGTCCACGCAGAGCACCGTCGTCGTCCCCTCCAGCAGGTGCCGGTCGAGATTGGCCAGCACCTGCTCGGGAGCCAGGCCGACATGCCCACTCGGGAACAGCGGACCGTACGCGGTGCCGTGGGTGTGGTTGTTGATGAGACCGGGAATCGCCAGCATGCCCGCGCAGTCGAGGATCTCGTCGACCGTCTCGTACGACTCGGCGGGGCGCGACGGAACGATCTCTCGGATCACATCGCCGGCGATGACGATGTCGAGGCCGCGGCGCGGATCGCCGCCGCGGCCGTCGATCACGTCGGCGTTGTGCAGGACAACCATGGGCATCGCCGCCGCCTCACCCGCCCGGCGGGCGGAACCGCTCGAACCGGAACGCCGCCAGGGCCTCGCCGCGGTCCTCTCCGAGCACCTCCGCCGCGACCAGGTCGCCCGCGTGCAGGCAGAGCGTCGCGCCGCTGTGCGAGACGGCGAAGTGGAAGCGAGGTAGATCGGCGACCCGCCCGAGCACCGGCAGGCCGTCCGTGGGAATGGGCCGTTCACCGACCAGGACGCTGTGCGCCGCCGTACCCGCCGTGCCCGCCGTGCCCGCCGCGTCGGTCGCGCCCGCCGCGGGTCGGGTGCCGGGGTAGAGCGTGCGGCCTGCCTCGAGGAGCTCCTCGACCGCTGACGGCGCGACACTGATCTCGCCGGTGTCGGACGTGCCAAGGGCACGGTCGATCTCGGCGGAGTGCAGCAGCAGCCCGCCGCTTCCGTCCGGGCGCAGATGGACGCGTGGCGCACGGACCACACGGGACACCGGGACGGCGGCAGCGGCGGTCGGGGCGGTCGGGGCGGTGCGGACGAGCACGCCGCGGGTGTTGCGCATCGGCAGGTCCAGGCCGGCGAGACGGGCGATCTCATCGGCCTGTGGGCCCGCGCAGTTCACCACCGCCTCCGCGGCGATCCGCCGTCCCGAGGCGAGTCGAACCGAGAATCCCCCTCCCGCGGGGATCTCCAGGCCGGTGACCGGGTCCCCGGTGACGAGTTCGGCGCCGCGGGCCGCGGAGCTGGCCAGCAGGTGCCCGATCAGGCGGGCCGGCTCGAGCCATCCCTCCCGGGGGAAGAAAACGATCTCGGCTGCCGGCAGCTCGTCGGGGGCGATACCCGGTTCCAGAGCCACCACCTCCGCTCGGCTGAGCCACTGTGTCTCATAGCCGCGGGCGACGAGGCCGGCGACCCTCGTCCGCAGTTTCTCCCGTTCGTCATCACCGGCGACCCATTCCAGGTTCCCGCTCTCGTGGTACCAGTCGCTGCCGGGCACCGCGGCCGCCAACCGGCGGTGGGCCTCCATTCCCGCGACACGAAGATCATGATAGGGACGCGGATGCCGACCCGAGGAATTCGTCCACGCGAACGTCGCGCCGGAGGTGCCGCCTCCCGCCGCTGCGGCCTCCACCAGGAGGACGTGAGCACCCCGTTCTGTCAGCGAGGCAGTTACCGCCGCGCCGTAGACACCGGCGCCGACAACGACCACGGTCATGCTGCTGCTCCTTGCTCCCCGATCGCCAGGGGACTGATGGGACAGGTGATGCCGGCGCCATCCGAGGCATCGGAACGTCCGTGTCACGGACGACGGGAATCCTCCACTGACCGCGGTAGGACCCAGGCCGTTGGCGGCGGGACGTGCGCACCGGCAAGCAGCCAGACCATCACACATGTAACTAGTTTCAGCAACCAGCACCTGCGGGGCTGTCACGGCCGCCGAGGCTCTCGCCCTGACGCACGCTCGAGACGGGTCGGGGCGCGGACAAAGCCGACCCCGCCCGGCGCCACACCGGCAACAGAGCAGAGGTGCGAACACGGTCCGACGCCGACATCGAAAGCCGGCAGAAGCCGGTGGAAGCGCGTCAACCAAAGACTTCAGCGGATTCTTCCCGCGTTTCGGCGACCCGTTCAGGCCGCCGACGTGAACCCTTTCATTCGCCCGCGCCACTCATCCGGTCCGACCTTTATCAATACCGGCACAGCGGGAGATGGCCGACGCCATCTCCCGGCCAGGAAATCACCTTCGAGCCCTGCCGACAGCGGCGAACGCCCAGTTCGACGGCTGCGTCGCGGGCCAAGAAGACCTCCACCTACACCCACGAATCCGTATGCGCACGCCACCGCCCGACAGGAAGCCAGTCAGTCTCAGCGACGAACAACACCGACGGCGCGAGATGAACGAACAGCAGAGGTAGAGATACGAGAAGGGCGGAGGCATCAGAACGGCGGGGAAACCCGCTCCCCGCCACTTCTAATTTATATCGCACGGGGGGGCTTGCAGCAAGGCCCGGGTCGTGCCACAGAATCGTCGGCCGAGGCCACGACACGCGGAAAGGGGGCACGACGTGGGGTGTGGTGTCGACGTAGGGGGCACATGGTGAGGCCGGGCCAGCGGTGGAACTGGCAGTGCGCTCGCGGGCGTTCGGGGCACCGGTGCGGGGCTGCGTGCCGACCGAACGGCCGGCGCGACCGGCTGACCCACCAGAGGGAGGACGGCCAGGAATGACGACAGGCCCGACGAGAGGTTCGGCAGCGCTGGCGGCGCCGGTGATGCGATCGGCCGCGTCAGTGGAGGCGAGCACGGCTGCCGCGGAGGCATCGTTCATGATCGAAAAGTATGTGCTGGATCTTCGGGAGGTCGACGAGACGCAGGCCGCGGTCGCTGGTGGCAAGGGCGCGCACCTGGGCGGGCTGTCTCGGATCGACGGCATCCGGGTGCCGGGTGGCTTCTGTGTGACGACCGGTGCCTTCCGGCGGATCATGGCGGAAGCGCCGTCGATCGACGATCGGCTGGAGCAGCTGTCCGGCATGAGCCCGGACGACCGGGAGGGGATTCGCGCACTCAGCGCACAGCTTCGCCGGATCATCGAAGGGGTCGCCATCCCGCACGACCTCGCGTCGGCGATCATCCGCGCGCTTGCGCGGCACGGCGAGCAGGCCGCCTACGCCGTCCGATCGAGCGCGACGGCGGAGGACCTGCCGACGGCCTCCTTCGCCGGCCAGCAGGACACCTACCTGAACGTCGTCGGGCCGGCGGAGATCCTGCGGCACGTCAGCCGGTGCTGGGCCTCGCTGTTCACCGAGCGGGCCGTGACCTACCGCCAGCGCAACGGCCTCGACCACCGCACGGTCCACATGGCCGTGGTCGTGCAGCAGATGGTTCTCCCGGCGGCGGCCGGCGTCCTGTTCACGGCCGACCCCGTCACGGGAAACCGGACGGTCGCCACCGTGGAGGCCGGCTTCGGCCTCGGCGAGGCCGTGGTCTCCGGCCTGGTGAACCCGGACGTCTTCACGGTGCGGCACGGCGACGTCGTCGCCCGGGCGATCGCCGCCAAACAGCGTGCCGTTCACGCCGTGGCGGCCGGTGGTACGCAGGTGGTGGCCATCGACGCGCAGCGGCAGAGGCAGCCGGCGCTGACGGACGCGCAGGTCCTGCGGCTCGTGCGGCTCGGGCGGCGGATCGAGGCGCACTTCGGCCGCCCGCAGGACATCGAATGGTGCCTGGCCGAGGGTGGCTTCCAGATCGTGCAGAGCCGGCCGATCACGACGCTGTTCCCCATCCCCGAGGCCGGTGACCAGGAGAACCACGTCTACGTCTCGGTCGGTCACGGGCAGATGATGACCGACCCGATGAAGCCGCTGGGGCTGTCCCTGTGGCGGCTGACGGCCCTGGTGCCGATGCACGAGGCCGGCGGGAGGCTGTTCGTGGACGTCACCCCGCGGCTGGTCTCACCCGCGAGCCGCGCCGGCCTGCTGGACGCCATGGGCAGGGGCGATCCGTTGGTCAGGGACGCGCTGGAGACCGTCCTCGACCAGGACGGCTTCGTCCCGTCGCTCCCGGACACGAGTCCCGCCGGGCCGCCGGGCGGCGCCGTGCCCGCCCCGGTCGAGACCGATCCGGCCATCGTCGCCGAGCTGGTCGAGCGCAGCCGGGCGTCCGTCGCCGCCCTCGAGCGCGACATCCGGACGAGGACCGGACCGGCACTGTTCGACTTCCTGCTGGAGGCCTTCGCGGAACACAGGCGCCTCCTGGGTGATCCGCTGAGCATGCGGGTGATCATGGCGGGGATGGAGGCCACCTGGTGGCTCAACGACAGGCTGCAGGAGTGGCTGGGCGAGAAGAACGCCGCTGACACGCTGACGCTGTCCGCCCCCGGCAACGTCACGTCCGAGATGGGCCTGGCGCTGCTCGACGTCGCCGACGTGATCCGCCCGCTGTCGGAGGTCGTGGCGTTCCTGCAGGGCGTCGAGGACGACGACTTCCTGGACGAGCTGGCGACACTGCCGGGTGGGGCCGAGGCGCGCGACGCCATCGAGGCGTATCTCGACCGGTACGGCATGCGCTGCGTCGGCGAGATCGACATCACGAGGCCGCGGTGGCGCGAGCGCCCCACCACGCTCGTGCCCGTCATCCTTGACAATGTCAGGAACTTCGAGCCGGGCGCCGCCCGGCGGCGCTTCGAGCAGGGCCGGCAGCGGGCACAGCGGAAGGCACAGGACGTGCTGTCACGCCTGCGGGCCCTGCCGGGCGGAGACGAGAAGGCCGACGAGACCAGGCGGATGATCGACCGGGTCCGCACTTTCATCGGGTACCGGGAGTACCCGAAGTACGGCATCGTCAGCCGCTCCTTCGTCTACAGGCAGGCCCTGCTGGCGGAGGCCGAGCGCCTGGTGCGGGCCGGTGTCCTCCGCGAGCGGGAGGACGTCTTCTACCTCACGTTCCAGGAGTTCCATGACGTCGTGCGCGCGCAGCAGGTGGATGACCAGCTCCTCCAGCAGCGCAGGGACGCGTTCCGCTCGTACCACGCGCTCACCCCGCCCCGGGTCCTCACCTCGGACGGCGAGGCCCTCACCGGGGCGTACCGGCGCGACGACGTGCCGGCCGGTGCCCTGATCGGTGTGCCGGTCTCCGCCGGGACCGTCGAGGGGCGGGCCCGCGTCATCCCTGACCTGGCGCAGGCCGATCTCGAGGCGGGCGACATTCTGGTCACGGCCTTCACGGACCCCAGCTGGTCGCCCCTGTTCGTCGCGGTCGCCGGCCTGGTGACGGAGGTGGGCGGCCTGATGACGCATGGCGCGGTGATCGCCCGGGAGTACGGCCTGCCGGCCGTCGTGGGCGTGCAGCGGGCCACCCGGCTGATCCGGGACGGGCAGCGGATCCGCGTGCACGGAACCGACGGGTACGTCGAGATCCTGCCCTGACCGATCCCTCGACCGAGGGCCGTGACGTCACCACCGCGACGTCAGTGCAGACATCAGTGCCGACGTCAGTGCCGTGACGTCACTGCCGCAGCCCAGGAATCGATCATGGTCCGGGCGATGGACAGCCGTCCTGGGAGCAGCAGCTGGCCCCGGTCGGCGTCGGTTGCGGCTGCCCAGTCGTTCCGCGCCAGGGCACCGTCAAGGTCGTGGCGGTGCACCCATCTCGCCTCGGCGATCTCCTTGTCGTCGAGCCGGATGGGCTGGCGCGGGTCCGCGACGGCGTGGAAACCGATCATCAGCGACCGCGGGAAGGGCCATGCCTGGCTGCCCAGGTAGCTGATGTCGGAGACGTCGACGCCGACCTCCTCGGCGATCTCCCGTGCCACGCAGGCCTCGAGGGACTCACCGGCCTCGACGAAGCCGGCGAGCACCGAGAAACGATCGGCGGGCCAGGTGCGCTGGCGGGCCAGCAGCACCCGGTCGGCGCCGTCGTGGACCAGGCAGATCACCGCCGGGTCGGTGCGCGGGTACTCCTCATGCTGCCCCGCCTCGCAGACCCGCGCCCAGCCGGCGTTGCGCGGGCGCGTCGGCGAACCGTCCCTGGCGCAGAACCGTGCGTTGTCGTGCCAGCTCAGCAGGGCGACGGCGGCAGCCATCACGGCGGCCTCGAGCGCCGGCAGCTCGGCGCCCACGGTGTACAGGTTCAGCCACGGGGACGGGCCGTCCGCCGCAGCCTCGTCCCGCGCGCCCCGCACCGCCCAGTAGGTCAGGGATTCGGCCTCACCGAGCAGCACCGCGTCCGGCGGTGGGGCGGCGGCGAAGTCCCTGGCCGCGACGGTCCGCAGCCGGGGCCCGGGCTGCGCGGTGTCGGACTGCGACGCGCCGGAGGCGGCCGGGGCGCTGGGGACGGCTGGGGCGGCTGTCCACTCGACCGGGCTGCGGCCCTCGGCATCGACGATCACGACCTGGGCTGCGGCCCAGCCCAGCTGGTGGCGGCCGGCGTCTCGCCGAAGGTGTTCGTCGCGCAGGATCTTCGCCCCTGCCAGAACAGGCGGGCTGACCAGCCGAAAATCGCTCACGGCCCCATCTTCCAGCACGGGTCACGGCATCGGCCGGTCTTTTTCGGTGGGGGAAACCCGGGGCCGGGGCGGCGCGAAGAGGTCCGAACCGCACGCCAGCCCGAGGCTCCCCCGCCGCGTGCGCGGCGCAACGGCAGGGCAATCAGGCGGTGGCTGCCCCGCAATCCCCGGCGGTGACACTGCCGCGTGATCGGATCCACCGACCCGCGCGCGTCAGGCCGGCCAGACCATCCCCGCCGGCCTTCGTCGCCGCATGCCGTCCGGGCGCGGGTGCGACTGTGCGGGAGGCGCGCATGTTCCACCTGGGCTGGTTCGTCGGCAGCGGCTTCGGGCCGCAGGCCTGGAACGACCAGTGGTCGGGGACCCTCGCCACCGAGTGGACGGGCGGCGGCTTCTACACCGACCTCGCCCGCTCACTCGAACGCGCCTTCTTCGACTACCTGATCCTCGAGGACGGCCTCATGATCACGGACACGTACCAGGGGACGATGGAGGTCGACCTCGCGCACGCCTGGGAGTCCCCGCGGCTGGACCCGATGGCGGCGGTCGCGGTGATGAGCCAGGCGACCTCGCACATCGGGCTGGTCGCGACCGTGTCCACGTCCTTCTACCCACCGTTCATGGCGGCCCGGATGCTCGCCTCGCTCGACCATCTCTCCGCGGGCCGTGTCGGGGCGAACCTGGTCACGTCCAGCAGCCACCGCAGCGCGCAGAACTTCGGCCTGCCGGAGCACTTCGAGCACGACCTGCGCTACGACATGGCCGACGAGTGGATGGAGCTGGTCGACCGTCTCCTCTCCTCCTGGGAGCCCGGCGCGGTCGTCGCCGCCGACGGGGTGTTCGCCGACCACCGCAAGGTGCACAGGATCGACTTCGAGGGCCGCTTCCACCGCAGCCGCGGGCCGCTCAACGCCCCCGCCGGGCCGCAGGGCCGGCCGGTGATCTGCCAGGCCGGCGGCTCCCCCGCCGGCCGGGAGTTCGCCGCCCGCCACGCCGACACGATCATCGCCGTCCCGCACGGGGTCGACGCCATGCGCGCCTACCGCGACGACATCTCCGCGCGGATGATCCGGCACGGGCGCAAGCCGTCCGACTGCAAGGTGCTCTTCCTGGTCAGCCCCGTACTCGGGGAGACCGACACCGAGGCCCGCGACACCCTGGCCCGCCGCCGCGCCCGGCAGCGCGACCCGGCGGTCATGGACACGATCCTCGGCCAGATGTCCTACTTCAGCGGCATCGACTTCGCGCAGTTCGATCTGGACGCGCCGTTCCCCGACCTCACCGGGAAGGTCAACGGGCACCAGAGCTCGATGGCCCGCTTCACCGCGGCCGCCGGCGGGCGCACGCTGCGGGAGACCGTGATGGACCACGACACGGTCGAGTCCGTGGAGCTGGTCGGCTCACCGGACACGGTCGCCGTGCAGATGGGCGAGGTCATGGAGACCGTCGGCGGCGATGGTTTCCTGATCGCCACGCCGGTGCACCGCCGGTCCGTCAGCGAGATCGCGGACGGGCTCGCACCCGCCCTGCGCCGGCGCGGCCTGATGCGCTCCTCCTACCCGCACGACCTCTTCCGCGACAACCTGCTCGATTTCTGATCCATCGGACGGCGCGGCGCGGCGCTGGCGGTGCCGGTGCCGGTGCCCGTCGTCGCCGAGTTCCGCAACGTCGGCGGTGTTGTCGCGATCGGGCTCGTTGTGCCCCGGACCAGAGATAGGTTGCTGTGCGTGCCCGATCTCGATCTCGCTGTCTCCTCGCCCGCCAAGGCGTTCGCAGTCCTGAGGGAAGGCAACGCGCGTTTCGTACAGGGTGAACGGCTGCACCCGAACCAGGACGCCGACCGCCGCTCGGCGGTGGCGCCCAGACAGCATCCCTTCGCCGTGCTGTTCGGATGCTCCGACTCCCGACTGGCAGCCGAGATCATCTTCGATCGGGGGCTGGGAGACCTCTTCGTGGTCCGGACCGCCGGGCACGTCGCGGGGCCCGAGGTACTGGGCAGCATCGAGTACGGCGTCAGCGTGCTCGGCGCACCCCTCGTCGTCGTTCTCGGACACGATTCGTGCGGCGCCGTCACCGCGGCGTCCGAGGCGGATCGTGACGGGATCGCGCCTGTGGGCTACCTCGGGGACGTGGTCGAGCGGGTCATGCCCAGCGTGCTGTCCGCGCGGGCAGCCGGGCACACCGATATCGACGCGTTCGTACGCACGCACATCCGGCGGACGGTTGATGGCCTGGTCGGCCGGTCGGTCCTGCTCGCGGCCGAGGTCGCCGCAGGACGATGCGCTGTGGTCGGCCTGTCGTACCGGCTCGCGGAGGGCACCGTCAGCATGGTCAACAGCCACGGACCTGTACCCACAGCCTCCGACAACCCGCACCCGTGACCCGCGCCGGCAGTCCTGCGCGGCTGTCGCCGCGGACCATGGTCGAGATCGCGGCGATGCGCAAGGCCGCGGACGCCCGCCCGGTTCCTGTGGGGCGGTCAGGGCGGGGCGTCGGACCGGGCGGTCCTCGAAGCCCGCGGGGAGATCTGCGCCCGGCCAGGCCTGCTGGGCCCGACCGCGAGCATCCGCCAGATCGCCCCTGGCGGCCCGCTCCAGGTGCGGCCCGCCCCGGGGCGACGGCGGGTAGGTGCCTCAGCCCTTGGCCGGCGCCTCCTTCTCCTCCTTGTTCGGGCCGAGCAGCTTGAAGACGGCCCCGGTCGGGTCGGTCGCGACCGCGAGACGCCCGTAGGGGGTGTCGGTGGCCGGCTGGACGGTCGCGCCACCGAGCCTGTCGGTGAGCGCGAGGGTGGCGTCGGTGTCCTCGACCGCGAAGTACACGCCCCAGTGCGACGGCACGCCCTCCGGGAGAAAAGCCGACGCGTCCATGATCCCCGCGTGCTCGTCGCCGGAGTCGTCGACCTGGACGGTGTAGCGGAAGTCGTCGCCGTCACCCATGATCTTGGTGTGCCACCCGAAGACCTCCTGGTAGAACGGCACGGAGCTGCCGAAGTCGCGGGTCATCAGCTCGAACCAGCCCGGCGCGCCCGGCTCGGCCAGCAGCTCGAAGCCGCGGTGCGCTCCCGGCTGCCACAGGCCGATCACCGCGCCGGCCGGATCCGTCACCACGGCCATGGTGCCGAGGTCGGCGACCGCCATCGGCGGGATCATGACGCTGCCGCCGTGCTCGGGGACCGCGGCCACGGTCTTCTCCGCGTCCTGCGTCAGGAGGTAGACGGACCAGACGTCGGGCAGTTCGGGCTGCTGCTTGGGCATCCCGCCCGCGACGCGGCGACCGTTGCGGGTGAAGGTGAAGTACCCGCCGAACTCGGCATCCGGCTCCTCGGCGGTCCAGCCGAACAGCTCGCTGTAGAAGCGGCGTGCCCCGTCGACATCGGCGGTCATCAGGTCGACCCAGCAGGGGGCTCCGGTCAGGGTGGTCTCGTGAGCGGGCATCACGGGCTCCTTCGCTGTCGTGGCGCGCGGTACGCGGTGTGCGCCCGGCGTTCGCCGTTCGCGTGCTGTCGACACCTTGGACCCGACCACCGACAGAAACTCATCGCCGCACGGCCATCCCGCCCAGAAGCAGGCAGAAGGCGCCGGCCGCGGGCGGAAGCCCGGTTCCGCCCGCTTCGCCGGCCCGCCGCGCTGGCACCCGCCGCGCTGGCACCCGCGGCGGGCGTCAGCCCTTCGGCTGCTCCTCCTTGTTCGGCCCGACGAGCTTGAAGATGGCACCGGTGGGGTCGGCCGCGATCGCCAGGCGGCCGTAGGGCGTGTCCACCGGGGCCTGGGCGGTGAAGCCGCCGAGCTTCTCGGCCAGCGCGACGGCGTCGTCGGTGTCCTCCACCGCGAAGTACACGCCCCAGTGCGACGGCACGCCCTCCGGGAGGAAGCCGGCGGCGTCCATGACCCCGGCGTACTGCTCGCCGGCGCCGTCGACCAGCACGGAGTAGCGGAACTCGTCACTGTCACCGACGACCTCCGCCTGCCAGCCGAAGACCTGCCTGTAGAAGGGCACGGCGGCCCTGAAGTCGCGGGTCATCAGCTCGAACCAGCCCGGCGCACCCGGCTCGGCGAGCACCTGGAACCCGCGGTGCGTGCCCTGCTGCCACATGCCGACCACGGCGCCGGTCGGGTCGGTGACCACGGCCATGGTGCCCAGGTCCGCGATGGGCATCGGCGGGACCATCACGGTGCCGCCGTGCTCTCTCACGGCCTCCGTGGTCTTCGCCGCGTCCGGGGTCAGCAGGTAGGTGGTCCAGACGTCCGGCGCCTCGGCCGCCTGCTTCGGCATCCCGCCGGCGATCATCCGGCCGTCCGGAGAGAAGAACATGAAGTACCCGCCGAACTCCTCGGACTGCTCGCCGGGGACCCAGCCGAACAGCTCCGCGTAGAAGGCGCGGGCACCGTCGACGTCCGAGGTCATCAGATCGATCCAGCAGGGGGCGCCGGGCAGGGTGGTGTCGTTCGCGGGCATCGCGGGCTCCTTCGCCGTCGTGGCGCACGGTGCGTGGGCCTGGGGGTGCGCCCCCGCCGCCGTTCGCGTGGTGTCGACACCTTGGACCTACCCACCGACAGAAGCTCATCGCCGCGGCGGGGCCCGCGCGCCGGGAGAATCCCGACCGGCGCTGGCGCCTCCTACTCCGCGGCGCCCTCCTCGCCCGCGGCCTCAAGGTCACCTTCCAGTTCCAGGTAGGTGGCCTGCAGACCGGCCAGCGTGCTCTCCTCGGGCGCCTCCCACAGGCCGCGCTCGGCGGCCTCCAGCAGACGCTCGGTCATGCCACGCAGAGCCCACGGGTTGGACGTCCGGAGGAACTCCCGGTTCTCCGGGTCGAACACGTAGGAGGCCGCCAGCGACTCGTACATCCAGTCCTGGACGACCCCGGCGGTGGCGTCGTAGCCGAACAGGTAGTCGACGGTCGCGGCCAGCTCGAAGGCGCCCTTGTAGCCGTGCCGGCGCATCGCGGCGATCCAGCGCGGGTTCACCACCCTGGCGCGGAACACCCGGTGGGTCTCCTCCTGCAGGGTGCGGGTGCGCACCGCGTCGGGCAGCGCGCTGTCCCCGACGTAGGCGGCGGGAGACGTCCCGGTCAGCGCCCGCACGGCTGCCACCATCCCGCCGTGGTACTGGAAGTAGTCGTCCGAGTCGACCAGGTCGTGCTCGCGGGTGTCCTGGTTCTTGACCGCGATCTGGATACGGCGGAACGCCGTCTCCATGTCGGCCCGGGCCTCGGCGCCGTCCAGACCGCGGCCGTAGGCGTAGCCGCCCCACACCGCGTACACCTCGGCGAGGTCGGCGTCCGAGCGCCACTGCCGCGAGTCGATCAGGGGCAGCAGGCCGGCGCCGTAGGCCCCGGGCTTCGACCCGAAGATCCGCGTCGTCGCCCGCCGCAACGCCGCCGGGTCGACCGGGCCCGACGCGCCGGGCGAACCGGAGGAACCGGCCGGATCCGCCGATCCGGACGGGCTCGCCGGGCGCAGGGCGCCGGGGAGACCGAGGGCGGCCAGGTCCGCACGGACGTGCGCGGCCAGGGCGTTGACGTCGTCCGGCTCGTCGAGCGCGGCCACCGCCCGTACCGCGTCGTCGAGCAGGGCGACGACGTGCGGGAAGGCGTCGCGGAAGAACCCGGAGATCCGTACCACCACGTCGACCCGCGGACGCCCCAGCTCCGGGCCCGGCACGATCTCGAAGCCGGTCACCCGCCGGGACGCGTCATCCCAGGTCGGGCGGCAGCCGAGCAGCCAGAGCACCTCGGCGATGTCGTCGCCCTGGGTGCGCATGGCGGACGTCCCCCACACGGTCAGCCCGACGGAGGCCGGGTAGCCGCCGGTGTCGGCGAGGTAGCGCTCCAGCAGCGAGTCGGCGAGCGCACGGCCGGTCTCCCAGGCGAGCCGGGACGGGATGGCCTTCGGGTCGACGGAGGCGAAGTTGCGCCCGGTGGGCAGCACGTTGACCAGGCCGCGGGTCGGCGAGCCGGACGGGCCGGGCGGCACGAACCGGCCGCCGAGCGCCCGCAGCGTGTTGCCGATCTCGTCCGGGGTGCGGTTCAGCCGGGGGACGACCTCCGTCGCCGCGAACCCGAGAACCCGCTCGACCTCGCTCCGCGCCGCGGCCGGCACCCCGACGCTCCGCGCCGCGGCCGGCACCCCGACGCCGCCCCCCGGCTCGCCGACGCCGCCCCCCGGCTCGCCGGCGGCGGCTCCGGCACCGGGCCCGGCACCGGCTCCGGCGTCGGCCGGGGAGATCACATGACGGGCCACGACGTCGCGGACGGCGTCCGGTGACCACGCGGCGGACTCCAGTGCGGCGACCAGCGAGCGGGCCGTCTCCTCGAACGCGTCCACCTGCGCCCGGGACGCCTCGAGGTCGCCCTCGGTGTGCCCGAGCGCCGTGCGCAGGCCCGGTACGGCGCCTGCGCTGCCCGCCCACATCTGGTTCGCGCGCAGGATCGCGGTGACCAGGTTCGTCTGCGCCTCCCCCGCCGGCGCCACCCCGAGGATGTGCAGGCCGTCGCGGATCTGGGTGTCCTTCACCTCGCACAGGTAGCCGTCGACGTGCAGCAGGAAGTCGTCGAAGTCGTCGTCGCTGGGCCGGTCGGCCTGGCCGAGGTCGTGGTGCAGCTGGGCGGACTGGATCAGCGTCCAGATCTGGGCGCGCACCGCCGGCAGCTTCGCCGGGTCGAGGGCGGCCAGCGTCGCGTACTCGTCCAGGAGCTGTTCCAACCGGGCCATGTCGCCGTAGGAGTCGGCCCGTGCCATCGGCGGCACCAGATGGTCGACGATCACCGCGTGCGCGCGGCGCTTGGCCTGGGTGCCCTCCCCCGGGTCGTTGACCAGGAACGGGTAGACGAACGGCAGGTCGCCGAGGACGGCGTCCGGCGCGCAGCCGGCCGACAGGCCGAGCCCCTTGCCGGGCAGCCACTCCAGCGTTCCGTGCTTGCCGAGATGGATGACGGCGTCGGCGCCGAAGACCTCGTCCAGCCAGCGGTAGGCCGCCAGGTAGTGATGGGACGGCGGCAGGTCGGGGTCGTGGTAGATCGCCACCGGGTTCTCCCCGAACCCCCGCGGCGGCTGGATCATCACGACGATGTTGCCGAACCGCAGCGCGGCCAGCACGATCGCCGGCTCCGCCGCCGACGTCCCCGACCGCACCCCCACGCCGCTCGTGGCGCCGCTCGTGGCGCCGTTCCCGACCAGCGGGCTGCCGTCGTCGACGTAGAGCGAGCCGGGCGGCGGGCCCCAGTGCTGGGACATCGCGGCGCGCAGCGGCTCGGGCAGGCGGGCGAACCAGCGCTCGTAGGTCGACGCGGGCACCCGCGCGGGCGCGGCGGCGAGCTGTTCGGCGGTCAGCCATTCGACGTCGTGGCCGCCGGCGGCGATCAGCGCGTGGATCAGCGTGTCCCCGACCGAGGCGTCCGGCCTGGTGATCTCGGCGGCGGCGGCGGGGCGCAGCTCCTCTCCCGGGTAGCCGTCGCCGAGGTCATAGCCGGCGGCGCGCAGCGCGTCGAGCAGCAGCACCGCCGAGGCGGGCGTGTCCAGGCCGACGGCGTTACCCACCCGCGAGTGCTTCGTCGGATACGAGGAGAGCACAATGGCGATCTTCTTCTCGGCGGGCGGGGTGTGCCGCAGCGCGGCCAGCCGCGCGGCGATCCCGGCGACCCGGGCGGTGCGCTCCGGATCCGCCGCGTACACCGGGACACCGCCCGGCCCCTCCTCCTTGAAGGAGAACGGCACGGTGATGATCCGGCCGTCGAACTCGGGGATGGCGACCTGCATGGCGGCGTCCATCGGCGACAGGCCGGCGTCGCTGCCGTCCCAGACCGCACGGGAGGACGTCAGGCACAGCCCCTGCACGACCGGGACGTCCAGCGCGGCGAGCGCGCCGACGTCCCACGCCTCCTCGTCACCACCGGCGGAGGCGTCCGCAGGGCGGGTGCCGCCGGCGGCGAGCACCGTCACGACCAGGGCGTCCACCCCGGCGAGATCGCGCAGCACCCCCCCGGCGGCCGCGCCGCGCAGCGTGGAGCAGAACACCGGACGCGCGTTCGCACCCGCGCCCTCGAGCGCGTCACACAGGGTGTCGACGAAGGCCGTGTTGCCGGAGGTCGCGTGCGCCCGGTAGAAGACGACGCCGACAGTGGGCCGGTCGGCCTTGACCGCCCACTCGCCGTGCCTGCCGTGCTCGGGCAGGACGACCGGCGCGGCGAAGCCGAGGCCGGTGAGCAGCAGCGTGTCGGAGAGGAAGCGGTAGAGCTCGGCGAGGTTGGCGACACCGCCCTCGACCAGGTAGGCGAGCGCCTCGGTGGCGACACCGGCCGGCACCGTCCCGCGGGCCATCAGCGCGGCGTCCGGGGTCGCCTCGCCGCCGAGGGCGACGACCGGCAGCCCACTGGCGACGACGGCGGCCAGGCCGTCAGGCCAGGCTCGCTCCCCGCCGAGGAGACGCAGGACGACCACCTCGGCACCGGCGAGGAACGCCGGTACCGCCTCGGCTTCGAGGCGTGCCGGGTTCGCGACCCGCCAGGGCGCTCCGCAGGCACGCGCGGCGAGGAGTTCGGTGTCGGCGGTCGAGATGAGAGCGATCACCGGATCCGCGTGTTCGGCCGGATCCGCCTGTTCGGCCGGGCTCGGCTGGTCTGCCGGCACCGGCTGCTCCGTCGACATTCAGGGTGCTCCCGGGGGGACGAAGGGAAGACCGGCCGGTGCGCCGCGCTCCAGCAGTGTGCGCACCGCCCGCAGGTCAAGATGGTCGGCGACCAGGTCGCCCAGGGCATCAAGGCGGCGGGCCCGGACATCGGCGAAACAGGTCTCGGCCGGGCGGAACGACCGGCCGGCCGCCGCCGCCACACCGGCCAGGTAGGCCCGCCGGAACTGGTCGTTCTCCAGCAGTCCGTGCCAGCTCGTCCCGTGGACGCCGCCGACCCGCGCGCCGTCGACGGCGAACCGCTCCACCGCGGTGAGACGGGAACCCGTCCCGCCGGGTCGCAGCGACTCGTCGAGCACCGGTCGGCCGTGCCGGATCTCGTAGCCCGTGACGGGGTGGCCGTCCGCGCTGACCCCCGACCGCTGCCCGAGCACCTTGTCCGGCGCGAAGCGGGTGATCAGTGGCAGCAGACTCAGGCCGGGCACCTCCCCCGCCCGGGACTCGACGTCGTCGTCGATGCGCACCCCGAGCATCTGGTAGCCGCCGCAGATCCCCAGGACGGGCAGCCCCGCGGCGGCCCGGGCCACGATCGCGTCGGCGAGCCCGCGCCGCCGCAGCCAGGCCAGGTCCGAGACGGTCGCCCGGGTCCCCGGCAGCACCACCAGGTCTGCGTCGGCGATGTCGTCCACGCTGGTCGCGAGCCGCACCGACACCCCCGGCTCGGCGCGCAGGGCGTCCAGGTCGGTGATGTTCGACAGGCGCGGGAAGCGGACCACGGCGACCCGCAGCCGGTCCGGGCCGGTGTCCGCGCCGCCCGGCCCGGCCGAGCCATCGGCGGGGCCCAGGTCGGGATCCGGATGTGAACGCAGGTCCAGCGAGTCCTCGACGTCGAGCCACAGGCCCGCGAGCCAGGGCAGGACGCCGAGGACGGGACGTCCGGTGAGTCCTTCGATCTGACGCAGCCCGGGCTCGAGCAGCCGGGCGTCCCCGCGGAAACGGTTGATCACCCAGCCGGCGACAAGGGCCTGGTCGGCCCGGTCGAGCAGGGCGAGTGTCCCGAACAGGGAGGCGAACACACCGCCGCGGTCAATGTCGCCGACGACCAGCACCGGTAGCCCCGCCGCCCGGGCCAGGCCCATGTTGGCGATGTCGGTCGCCCGCAGGTTGATCTCCGTCGGTGACCCGGCCCCCTCGCAGATCACCGCGTCGAACCGGCCGCGCAGGTCGGCGAGGCAGTCCAGGACGATGCCGAGCAGACGCTCCTTGTACGGCCGATAGCCCAGCGCGTCGACCTCGGCGAGGGGACGTCCGAGCACCACCAGCTGGCTGTGGCGGTCGGAGCCGGGTTTGAGCAGCACGGGGTTCATCGCGGCCTCGGGCGCGACCCCGGCGGCCGCGGCCTGCATCGCCTGAGCCCGGCCGATCTCCGCGCCGTCGGCGGTCACCACCGAGTTCAGCGCCATGTTCTGGGCCTTGAACGGGGCGACCCGCACGCCCTCGCGGGCCAGCCACCGGCACAGCCCGGCGGTGAGGATGCTCTTGCCGGCGTCCGAGGCGGTCCCGGCGACCAGCAGCGCCCCGCCGGCCGCCCCGCGGCCGGTTCCCCTGCCCGTGCCACTGCCACTGCCGGTACCCGCGATGCGGCCGGTCACCGCGCTCCGCCCGCGGCGGGTCGGACCGCCGCCAGCACGGCGGCGAGCCCGGCGCTCAGCCCGACCGCGGCCACCGTGACGGCGCCCGACAGGCGTGCTGCGACCTGCAGGTCCTCGGCGCCGGGCCGGCGCCCCGAACCCAGCTCGGGGCGGTGCTCGACACCATGGGCGTACCGAAGCTCACCGCCGAGCCGCAGCCCGGCCGCTCCGGCGAACGCCGCCTCCGCCATACCCGCGTTGGGGCTGGGGTGGCGGCGGCCGTCGCGACGCAGCGTCCGCCACGCCCGCGCCGGCGAGCCGCCGACCACCGGCGCGCAGGCGCAGGTCAGCACCGCGCAGACCCGGGCAGGCAGCAGGTTGGCCAGGTCGTCGGCGCGGGCCGCGGCCCAGCCGAAACGGCGGTAACGCGCGTTGCGGTAGCCGACCATCGCGTCGAGGGTGTTCACCGCGCGGTAGGCGACGAGGCCGGGCAGACCGCCAACCGCGCCCCACAGCAGCGGGGCGACGACGGCGTCCGACGTGTTCTCCGCCAGCGACTCGACGCCCGCCCGGGACAACCCGCCGGTGTCGAGGACCGACGGGTCCCGGCCGCACAGCGAGGGCAGCCGGCGGCGCGCGGCAGCCAGGTCCGACCGGGCCAGCTCACCGCCCAGCGCCCGGCCCTCCCGGCGCAGCGACGCGCCCCCCAGCACCGCCCACGTCACCACCGCGGTCAACGCCGTCGCGGCCAGCCCGGCCCCGCACCTCGCCCGGTGCTCGCCGCGGGAACCGGCCCGTGCGCGCGCCAGCCCGCGTTCCACCCGGCCGGCGACCACGGCCGGACCGCCCACCAGGAGCGCCGTGTACGCCACGCCGGCGAGCCGGCTGTCGCGGTAGGCGGCCCGCTCGAGGCGGGCCGCGACCCGCCCGAACCCCGCGACCGGATGGCCCCGGGCCGGGTCGGCGAACAGCATGTCGAGGACGACTCCGAGCAGCAGCCCGTACGCCCGCGCGCGGCTGCTCGCCCTCACCCCGCGGACGGGCTCGGTGACGCCGCAACCGCCGGGGTGCGCCGCGCGGGCGCCGGGTTGAGCACCCGGTCGGCCAGCGGCCCGAAGCCGAGCCCCAGCACCGCCCACACCAGGGTCTGCGTGCCCAGCGAGGACAGCCGGAAGCGCCACAGCAGCTCCGGCGGGAAGGAGTCGGGCACCTCGTTGACGACGGGAAGAAGGACCGCGGCCACCACGACGAGGACGGTGAACACCCCGGTCGCCGCCAGTGCCGCGTTCCACGCGCCGACGCGGGCGGCCAGCGCGCGGCCGGCCTGCGCGGCGAGCAGGGCCGCGATGACGGTGACGAGCACCAGGACCACGTAGAGGCCGGTACGCCGATCGATCGTGTCCGGATTCCCGACCGCCGGCGGATTCGCCGGGTACTTCAGGAACGGGATGACCGCCACCGCCACGAAACCGACAGCCGCAACCACCGCCGAGGTGGACCGCATGCCCGACGTGCCGACACGGCCGTAGGCGACGGCGCACGCGATCGCGAACAGGCCTCCCATCGCGACGCCGTAAAGGCCTGTCGCGACCGCCAGCCCGATGCCCTTCTGCGTCCCCCGGGACACCTCCTCCGGCTCGACGGGCTCACCGGGAACCGGCGCCGCCGCCGCGGCCTCCTCGATGGCGATCGCCGCGTCCACCTGTGGTTCGCCGGTGACGGAGGCGAACCCGAAGCCGACCAGACCCGCGACCAGACCCGCGAGCATGCCAAACACAAGAAGTCTGCGCATCATGAAGGAACGGCCTCCGCCGCCTGCCGGTGAACGATCCGCCGGAAAATCAGTGGATCAGTGGCAGGGGAAACCCAGCAGGTGCCGGCCGTCGTGCACGAACTCGTGGATCCAGGTGCCGCCCACCATGGAGAAGGCGCCCTCTTCGGAGCCGACGAAATAGATGCCGAGCAGCATCAGGGCGCCCATGAGCACGGCCCAGGGGGCGATCTCGCGCAACGGAAGCTTCAGCGGGCGGACGGCCCCACCGGCAAGCGGTGCCGGCACGGTGGACGGAGCAGCAGAATCAGACATGCGAGAGACCTCCCAGGGATCACGCGTCCAGCTGGTTCACTCGCGACGAAACGGGTCTGGCTCACCGGCGGACCATCTCGGTTCCCCCGGACACAGTGGCGCGGCCGCGCCGGAATCCCACCGGCTTCCTGTCAACATCACGACTAACGGGAGTCAGGCTACGAGGTGACCCAACTCATCGTCAACAGCGAGTTCTGCCCATCACACCGGCACCCCGCTCACACCGACATCGAGTACGCCACGACCCCGCGGCGCACGGCGTCCATCGCCGCCCGCGCCACCCGACCGACCTCGACAAGCCCCGCACCACCGGCCAGGCCGCCGGCCCCCCGGCCCGCGGGCCCCTCGGCGCCCGCACCGTCGGGTCCTCCGCCCGCCTCGCCGCCAGCCGCGCCCCCCGCCTCGCCGCGCGCTCGTCCGCCGGCGGAGGCGGCCGCGAAGGCCGGCGCGATCTGGGCTATCTGGTCGAGGAGATCGATGAGCTGGCGCATCCAGCGGACGAAGTCGCCGGCCGTCAGGTCGGAGCCGGCCTCGGTGAGCACCCGCTCCAGCCCGCGACCGGACGCCCAGCCGAAGGCTGCCGGCACGAACCCCAGGTCGGGCGCGCGCAGGAAACCGAGCCGGTGCTCGTCCTCCACCTCGCCGAGGCGGGTGTACACGCCGGCCATGTCGGCGAGCGCGTCGCGCAGCGCCGGCCCGCCGGGGACGGCGGGCGGCGCCACGTCGTCGCCACGCGGCTCGAACAGCAGCGTCGAGACGGCCGCCGCCAGCTCAGGCGGAGTCAGGCCCACCCAGACCCCTGTCCGCAGGCACTCGGCGACCTGGAGGTCCTGCTCGGTGTAGATCCGAGCCAGCATCGCGCCGGCCGGGGTCACAGCGTCGCCGTCCGCGCTGAGATAGCGCAGCTCGGCGAGGGTGTCGCGAACGCGATCGAAGGTGCGGGCGACGGTGTTCGTCCGCCCCTCGACCTTGCGTTCCAGCCCGGCGGTCTCCCGGCGCAACCGGTTGATGCGCTCGGCGGAGCGCAGGTGCTCCTCCCGCTGCGGGCAGTCGTGGACGGGGTGGGCCCGCAGCGCGCGCCGCAACCGGGCCAGCTCCGCGTCGTCCGCCGCGAGGGAACGCATCCGCTCCCGGCGGCCGGGTTCGTCCGGCACCCGGGTGTTGCGCAGCGACGAGGCCAGGTCGCGCCGCGACTGGGGCGACCTGGGGTTGAACGACTTCGGAATCCGCACCCGGGCGAGCGGCTCCACCGCCACCGGAAAGTCAATCATGGACAGCCGCCGGACCTGCCGGTCAACGGTGAGCACCACCGGCCGCGGGCCGTCCGGGGAACCCGGGTCGACACCGGCGTCCAGGACCACGACGAGGCCACCGCGGCGGCCGGCTGGCACCCGCACCACATCTCCGCTGCGCAGCTTCGCCAGCGCCTCCGCCACCTCGGACTGGCGGCGCACCGTCCCCGCGCGGGACAGGTTGTTCTCCCGCTCCCGGATCTGCCTCCGCAGATCGTCGTACTCGAGAACAGCACCCCGGTCGCAGTCGAGCGCCGCCGTCAGTTCGTCGATGGCGGTCTGGTTGCGGCGGACCGCCCGGGCGATGCCGACCACGGCCTTGTCTGCCTGGAACTGCGCGAACGACGACTCCAGGACGACCCGCGCGCGGTCCGCGCCGAGGCGCCCGACCAGGTTGACCGCCATGTTGTAGGACGGCCGGAACGACGACCTCAGCGGATACGTACGGGTCGAGGCGAGACCGGCCAGCGCCAGCGGGTCCAGACCCGGCTGCCACAGCACGACCGCGTGTCCCTCGACGTCGATGCTCCGGCGGCCCGCGCGCCCGGTCAGCTGGGTGTACTCGCCGGGCGTGATGTTGGCGCGGGTCTGGCCGTTGAACTTCGTCAGGCGTTCCAGCACGACGGTGCGGGCGGGCATGTTGATGCCCAGCGCGAGCGTCTCGGTGGCGAACACCGCCCGGACCAGACCACGCACGAACAGTTCCTCCACCACCTCCTTGAAGGTGGGGAGCATGCCGGCGTGGTGCGAGGCGATACCGCGCTCCAACCCGTCCAGCCACTGCCAGTAGCCGAGGATCTCGAGGTCGGCCTGCGGGATCCCGGCCGTCCGGGCCCGCACGTGCGCGTTGATCTCCCGACGCTCGTCGGACGTCGTCAGCCGCAGGCCCGCCTGGACGCAGGACGTCACCGCCGCGTCACACCCGACCCGGCTGAAGATGAACACGATCGCGGGCAGCAGCCCGGCCCGGTCCAGCCGGACGATCACATCCGGGCGGCTCGGCGGCCCGTAGCGTCGTCGCCCACCGCCACCGCCGGGCCGCGCCCCCGGCCGCGACGACGACCGGGGCCCGCGCCCGCGGTCGTACACCGACTGGGACTCCTCCCGGGCCAGCCGCAGCAGATCGGGGTTGACCACGCGGCCGCCGGCCGCCTCCCCGGCGCCGCCCCGCCCCGGCGCCCCGCCACCGCCGTCAGCACCGTCAGCACCGTTCCGAGCACCCGCACGACGACCGCCGTTCGCCCCGGTCCCGGTGCCGGGCCCACCTGGGAGCACGTCCTTACCGCCACGTGGGCCGGCGCGGTCCGGTTCGAGGACGGGCCCCGACGGCCCGAGACCTGAGGTGCGGTCGACGAACAGGTCGTGCAGGGTGCGGTCAGCCAGGACGTGCTGGTAGAGCGGCACCGGACGATGCTCGCTCACGATCACCCGGGTGTGGCCGCGCACGGTGACCAGCCACTCGGCGAACTCCTCGGCGTTGCTGACCGTCGCGGACAGCGAGACCAGCCGGACGTGGTTCGGGAGGTGGATGATCACCTCCTCCCAGACGGCGCCGCGCTGGCGGTCCGCGAGGTAGTGGACCTCGTCCATGACGACATAGCCGAGGTCGGCGAGCCGGCTGCTGTCAGCCGCCTCGGAGTACAGCATGTTGCGCAGGACCTCGGTGGTCATGACCACCACCGGCGCATCCCCGTTGCGTGAGGTGTCGCCGGTCAGCAGACCGATCGAGGCGGCGCCGTAGCGGGCGACGAGGTCGGCGTACTTCTGGTTCGACAGCGCCTTGATCGGCGTCGTGTAGAAGCAGCGGGTACCCGTCGCGAGCGCCAGATGTGCCGCGAACTCACCGACAATCGTCTTGCCGGCACCAGTCGGGGCCGCTACCAGCACACCTTCACCGCGGGCGAGGGCCTCGACGGCCTCGGACTGAAACGGATCAAGCCCGAACGGATACCGGGCCACGAACTCCTCGACGGCGCCGGGCGCGGACGACACATCCCTCACCCTACGCTGCCCTGGCGCGGCGCAAAGGGCGGGTATCCGGCGGGGTCAGGTGATGTCGCCGTGCGCGCTGTCGGATGACGCCGACCCGGCCGTGCCGGCGGCCGCGGTGCTGCCGTGCGCGGCCCCCGAGCCGGCCCTCGCGGGCTCGGCCGCCACCCGTGGCGACGCCGGCGGTGCCTGGTCGGTACCGGCGTCGTCGAGATCCAGCGGGGAGGCCTCGTCGTCCGCGAGGTCGGCGTAGGGCGAGGTGTCGCCCCGCCTGGCCTTCCGTCGGTCGTTGACCCAGCCGATGACCAGCGCCACCTCGTAGAGCACGATCATGGGCAGGCCGAGGGCGAGCATGGTGAACGGGTCCTGGCTCGGAGTGACAACCGCGGCGAAGACGAACACGAGGAAGATCTCGGCCCGCCGCCAGGACCGCAGCTTGGCGGTCGCGACGAGGCCGGCCAGGTTCAGCATCGTGACCAGCAGCGGGATCTCGAACGACAGCCCGAAGACCAGCAGCATCGCGATGACGTAGCTCAGGTACTTGTTTCCGTCGAGAACGCTGACGAGACCGTCACCGCCGAAACCGAGCAGCAGGTTCAGGCCGGTCTCGAGCGTGAGGTAGGAGAAGAGGCCACCGACGGCGAACAGCACCAGCGAGGCGAAGACGAAACTCAGCGACCAGCGGCGCTCGTGCCGGTGCAGGCCCGGGGTGATGAAGGACCAGAGCTGGTAGAGCCAGATCGGCGCCGAGAACACCGCGCCCGCCAACATGGAGATCTTCAGTCGGATCGTGAAGGCGTCCAGGATGCCGAAGAAGTAGAGCTTGCAGGAACCGTCACCGACGAGGTCACCGCGTTTGTCCGCGGGCAGCGCGCAGTAGGGCTCGATGAGCCACTGGAAGATGTCAGGCTCGACGATGAAACAGACGATCGATGCGACCGCGAAGGCGATGAGTGCCTTGGCCAGCCGGTTGCGCAGTTCACGCAGGTGCTCGGTGAGGGGCATCCTGCTGTCCTCGACCGTGCGGGCACGCCGATCGTGTACCGACGAGGCAAGCCTGCTCGGCGTTGGCAACCGTGGCACGGGGTGCGGCTCCTGCTCGATGAGGACGATGAATGCGGACGGCCTGCGGACACGGCCGCAGCCAGGTGGGCACCCGCGCGGGAGACCCACAGCACACCGGGCCGCGTGACGGAACCCGCGGACCGGCACCGGACGGGTGTGGACCGTGCGGGCCAGGCCGGTCGATCCAGACCGCTGTCAGCGCTGCTCGGCCAACGCTGATCGGCGCGCGGCCGGTGTGGGGAACCCGCCACCGGTGTGCGCGGCAATCAGCGCGGCGAGTCAGCCCGAGCCGATGGCCTGGAGCGCCCCGGAACGGTCAGCGGCGCTCGGCGTCCACCGGCGCAGAGCCGTTGACCGAGGTACCCGGCGTGGCGGCGGGACGGCCCTCGATCGGCAGCGGAGCGACCGGTGCGGCGGCGGGAGCCGTCGGGGCCGCAGCGGCCGGAGCGGCGCTGGAGGTGACATCGTCGTCGCGCAGACCCTTGGTCTCGGCCTTGAAGATGCGCAGGGACCGGCCGAAGGAACGGGCCGCGTCCGGCAGCTTCTTCGAGCCGAAGAGCACCAGAATTACCAACGCGATGATGATGATCTCGGTCGTACCCAGGTTAGGCATGGCAGGCGTCCTCCAGTTACCGGTCCGTTCGGGAGACCGTGCGGCTCGATGCTACGTCGGCCA
Organism: Parafrankia sp. FMc2; assembly: GCF_041008525.1. Classification (NCBI taxonomy): domain Bacteria; kingdom Bacillati; phylum Actinomycetota; class Actinomycetes; order Frankiales; family Frankiaceae; genus Parafrankia; species Parafrankia sp. FMc2. The sequence goes on from NZ_JBFLUG010000013.1 coordinate 67,009, forward strand.
GCCTAGGAGGGTATAGACAGTAGCCGGGTATCCCACAGGTGACGTGTTCGCGAACGGGCCGGGGATGACCCGTGTCACCAGTGTTTCCATGCCCCCGCCCCTGCCGGCGGCGCTGCTGCTCGGGACACATTCCGGGCACGGTTTGAAGCTGCACCGCGGCCCGGACCGGTCACCTGGCCTGGCTCGCGAGCCGGGTGGCCACCTCTGCGGACTCGATGCGCCCGGCCAGTTCCCCGGCCTTCGTGGCGAGATCGGCTGCCCGGTCCTTCAGCTCAAGCGCGGCCGTCCTGGTCGCCCGGACCTGCCCCCACAGCCGCAGCGCGCACAGCACCAGCACACCGAGCGAACCGACGATCAGGACGAGGTGAACGAGCAGCAGGGGCACACCGGTCACCTTACGAGCTCTCGGGATAACCGGCGAGCGCGCGGGCCGCCAGATCGTGGACACTCGCGGCCACCGAGGCCGGCTCCACCCTGCGCACCAGCTGCCCCAGGCCCAGGACCAGGCGGTTCAGCCACGCGAGGTCGGCTACCCGGAGCAGTACGGAGACCCCTCCGTCGGGCAGTTCCCGTACATCCGACACCGGGTAGTAGTCGACGACCCAGCGGGCCTGCGGGTCCAGGTCGAGGCGGACGGGAATGTCGTCCGGCCCCGGCTGGTAGACCCCCTCAGCGGTGTCGCGGGGCGTGGCGTCCGGTGGCGGCTGCGCGGCGACGTCCAGCACCGTCACGCCGTCCCGGCCGTCGATCCGGTCGAGGCGGAAGAGCCGCACCGCCGCGGCCCGGTGGCACCAGCCCTCCAGGTACCAGTAGCCGCCACGGACCAGCACCCGCATCGGGTCGACGTCCCGCTCGGTCATCTCGTCCCGGGCCCACACCAGGTAGCGCAACCGCACCCGCCGCCGCTCCCGGATGGCCCCCTGCAGGACGGCCAGCACCTCGTCGTGAGCGTCGAGGGCGACCCGCACGTGCCGCGCCGACTCGTGGCCGACGGCGTCCTCGACCTTGCGCAGCGCGCGGTCCAGCGCCTCCCGACCGGTCAGGCCCTGGATGTCGGTCAGCGCGCGGGCGGCGACGAGCAGCGCCATGGCCTCGTCCGCGGTCAGCCGCAGCGGGCGGTCGAGCGTCTGCGGATCGACGACGGTGACCTGGTCACCGGAGTAGCTCACGTCGATCAGGTCGCCGGGCGCACCTCCCGGCAACCCGCAGACGAAAAGCAGGTCGAGGTCAGCGCGCAGCTGCCGGACGGTGAGACCGAACTCGGCGGCGGCAGCCCCGAGCGACACCCCCGGGTGCGCCCGCAGCCACGGGACCAGCGCCAGCAGCCGGCTGAGACGGTCCGCCGACCCGCTCATCGGGGCCCCGACCTGGCCAGCGCGCCGCTCTGCCCCGTCGGCGCCACCGGACCCGACCTGACGGTCGCGCCGGGCGCAGTCACGGCGACGGTGGCCCGCAGCCTGCGGACGACCTCCCGGCGCAGATCGGACGGCTCCAGCACGGTCACGTCGGGGCCATAGCCGACGACCCAGCGAGCGAAGCGCTCGAGATCGGAGAACTCGACCTCGAGCAGATCGCCCTCACCGGACCGGCCGGGCGTGGTGGCGGACGCGGTGGCGGCAGACGCCGTGGTGGTGGGAGCGGTCGACGCGAACCGGCCGGGGTCGGTTACCGGCCGGGCCCACCGCCGCAGCGCGTGCCCGCAGCCGCGCCGCACCCAGAGCACCGCCGTCACGCGGGCCTCGGCAGGCTCCGTGGCGGAGATCATCGCCCGCAGGTCGACGTCCGGCGGGACGGTGAAGGCCCCGGCGGGGCCGACCTCCCGCACCGGACCCGTCACCCGGGACAGCCGGAACACCCGCGGCGCCTCCCGCCGCAGGTCATGGCCGACCAGGTACCAGCGCCCACGCCACGACAGCACACCCCAGGGCTGCACGTGCCGTTCGGTGTCCTCTGTCTGCCCGGGGCGCCGGTACGGGAAGCAGACCTCACGACCCGCCTGCACCGCGGCGAGCGCGGCCTCGAAGGCCGGCTCGGTCGCGTCGACGCGGGGCTCGAACCCGTCGAAGCCCTCCCCACCGGAGGAGACCACGAGGGGATCCGGCCCGCCGAGCGCTTCCGGACGCACCGGCGCACCGGCGGCGGCGAGCTTGCGCAGCGCGCTCGCCGCCGGCGCGGCCAGGGTCTCGGTCGACCACAGCGAGGCCGCCAGTGCCAGCACCGCGAACTCGTCCGGATCGAGCGCGATCTCTCCGAGGGCGTAGTCGCCCCGGGGGATCCGGTAGCCCTGCTCGTCACTGAACGCGGAGTCCGACCCGACCTCGACCGGGATGCCGAGTTCACGCAGGTACTGCTTGTCCCGTTCGAACATCCGGCGGAAGGCTTCCTGGGAGTCCTCGGACTCCCCCGGCTCGTAGCCCTCCACCATCTCCCCGATCTGGGACACGGTGAGAAAGCGCGATGTGGCCATGAGGCACATCGTCAGATTGAGCAGACGCTCCAGCCGTCGGCGGGACACATCGGATCAGGCTAGCCGCACTCGCTGTGAACGCGGTAACCGGCCCTGCCTGCCGCGATGCCAGAAAGCGGGCACTCAGAGCGATCCGGCAGGGGATTCCGCACCCTCCGCGGCGCCGTCACCGCTGTCTCCCGCCTCGCCGCCACCGCTCTGGCCGGCGCCGCCGCTCTGGCCGGCGCCGCCGCTCTGGCCGGCGCCGCCGCTCTGGCCGGCGCCGACCTCGAGCAGGTCGACGACGAACACCAGCGAGTCGTCGGCGAGGATCAGCGGCGGCTGGCCGCCCTCTGGGCCGTAACCCAGCTCCGGCGGGATCACGATCAGCCGGCGCCCGCCCTCCTTCATCCCGCTGATGCCCTGGCCGAAGCCGGGGATGGTGTTCAGGAGGGGGAACGAGTCGGGTGCGCCCCGGTCCCAGCTGGCGTCGAACTGCTCGCCGGACTTCCAGATCGTGCCGACGTACTGGATGGTCACGGTGCTGGTGTCGCCCGCCGCGGCCCCGTCGCCGGTCACCAGATCCTGGGTGACCAGCGTCGGCGGCGCGAGGCCGTTACCCGCCGCGGCGATCGGCTTGCGGGTGAGATCGGTGGCGTTCTGCACCGCCGGCGGAGTGCCGACCCGCGAGGCCTGGGCCGCCTCGCTGGGCACGGGCGCGGCGGCGGTGCCGTCAGGGGCGTCCGACGAGGAGCAGGCGGCAAGCGGCACCAGGAGTACGGCGGGCAGAACCAGGCCGACCAGCCGGCGACGATGACGGGCGGTGACACCACGGGAGATACAGGTCACGGAAACTGAGATCCTCTGGTTGCGCGCGACGCCGTCACGACGGCCGGCGCGGCCGCGACGCTGGCGTCACGCTCTCGACGAGCCAGTGCAGACCGACTGTAGAGGACCACACAACGGACATCGCCCGGGACACCGCCACACTCCCCGGACACCCGACACCGCCCCGGCGACGCGACGCCCCATCGTTCGCCGGACGCAGCGACGTCCCGTCTCCCGCGCTCCTGCGTGCGGGCCGCTACATGCTCGCGATCAGCTTGTCGACGCGGTCGTCGACCGAGCGGAACGGGTCCTTGCACAGAACGGTGCGCTGCGCCTGGTCGTTGAGCTTCAGATGGACCCAGTCCACGGTGAAGTCGCGCCGCTTCTCCTGCGCCCGCTTGATGAACTCCCCGCGCAGCCGCGCCCGGGTGGTCTGCGGCGGCAGTGACTTGGCCTCGAAGATGTCGAGGTCGCGCGACACCCGCTCGACCAGGCCGGCCCGTTCCATCCGGTAGTACAGGCCACGATCGCGGTGGATGTCGTGGTACTTCAGGTCGAGCTCGGCCACCCGCGGCGACGCCAGTGACAGCCCGTGGCGATGCCGGAACCGGTCGATCAGGACGTACTTGGTGACCCAGTCGATCTCCCGCGCGACCAGCTCCAGGTCCTCGGTCTCGATCGCCAGCAGCGTGCGGCCCCACAGGTCGAGGACCCGCTTCGCCACCGCGTCCCCGCCGCGTCGATCCACGAACTCGACGGCCTTCGTGTAGTACTCGCGCTGGATGTCCAGCGCGCTCACCTCCCGGCCGTTCGCGAGCTTGATGCGACGCTGGCAGGTCATGTCGTGGGAGACCTCGCGGATGGCCCGGATCGGGTTCTCCAGCGACATGTCCCGCAGCACCACGCCAGCTTCGATCATGCGCAGCACGAGGTCGGTCGAGCCGAGCTTCAGCAGCATCGTCGTCTCGCTCATGTTCGAGTCACCGACGATGACGTGCAGACGCCGGAAACGCTCGGCGTCGGCGTGCGGCTCGTCCCGCGTGTTGATGATCGGCCGCGACCGGGTCGTCGCCGACGACACCGACTCCCAGATGTGCTCGGCACGCTGGGAGATGCAGTAGACCGCTCCGCGCGGGGTCTGCAGCACCTTCCCCGCGCCGCACAGGATCTGGCGGCTGACCAGGAACGGCACCAGCACGTCCGCCAGCCGACTGAACTCGCCGTGCCGGCCCACGAGGTAGTTCTCGTGGCAGCCGTAGCTGTTCCCGGCCGAGTCGGTGTTGTTCTTGAACAGGTGGATGTCGCCTGCGATGCCCTCTTCCCGGAGCCTGCGCTCGGCCTCGACGAGCAGGCCCTCCAGGATGCGTTCGCCCGCCTTGTCGTGCGTCACCAGGTCGGGCACCGAATCGCACTCCGGCGTCGCGTACTCCGGATGGCTCCCAACGTCCAGGTAGAGGCGCGCGCCGTTCTTCAGGAAGACGTTGCTGCTACGCCCCCAGGACACGACACGCCGAAACAGGTACCGAGCCACCTCGTCCGGTGACAGCCGCCGCTGCCCCCGGAACACGCAGGTGACGCCGTACTCGTTTTCCAGGCCGAAAATGCGGCGATCCACGAGACCGACCCTATGCTCGGAAGCCCTCCTCGCGTGGCGAGACGCCAGGGCTGATCTCGAGTCCACCCTCTCGGGGGCGTGCGATCCGCCCGGTATGGGGCGGCGCTCCCGCCTCCGCGACACCGGAATCACCCACGCCCGCGGCCTGCTGGGCGGGTACGGCCACGACCACCGGTCGGCTGCGACCCCGGCCGATGATCAGCAGGGTGATCCCGGCGACCGCCCAGATCGCCAGCACCGCGGCGGCGCGGTCGCCACCGGCCCCGTCGAAGTACAGGGTGGACCGCGTCAGGGTGACCCCCGCCCCGGGTGGCAGCAGCTGACCGAGGCCGCCCCACGGCGTCGGCAGCATCTCCGGCGCGGACGACGCCCCGGAGAACGCCGCGCCCAGCACGGCGATGGCGACCGCGGCCACAAGGCCGCGCACACCGGCCACGGCACCCAGCCCCAGGACCGGCGCCGTCACCGCCGCGGTCACCACCGCGAGCGCGACCATGCACCGCAGAGCGTTGTCAGGCAGCACATCGAGCCCGCCGCTCAACGCCACCGTGCCGGCGACACCGCTGGCGACCATGAAGCAGAGCAGACCGACGAGGCGTTCCTGAGTCGAACGCACCCGGCGCGCCAGCAGCACACCGGCCGCCGTGGCGATCAGCACCAGCGGCAGGTAACCCGCCGACACCCCGCCGCCCTGGCGGTCCGCCACCACGTTGGGGACGACGTCGACGACCGGGATGCGCACGTCGGGGTAGGTCATCGCCATCCCGCGGACCAGTGCCTCGGCGACGGCCGGGCTGGCCGCGGAGGCCAGCCGCAGGGACAGACCGTCCTCGGTGAAGACGAAGGCCGCGTAGGCCTCGCGGTCCTTCAACGCACGGTCGGCCGCCGCGATGTCCGCGAGGACGCCGATGTCCATCGCCCCCGGCGATATCCGCTCGACCTCGGCGGCGAAGGCCTTGGCCGGCTCCTCAGGGCCGGCGACGACGACCGGCAGCCCGCGGGGACGCACCGAGGTGACCGTCGAGCCGTAGAGGCAGACGACCAGCCCGAGCAGCACCGCCATCCCAGCGACGATGATCCCCGCCTGACGGGCCGCGATCACCTGGCGCGGGATGCGCGATCCTCCACCCAGGCCCGATCCCCCACCCGAGCCCGACGACCCGTCCGGGGCCGGTGGGGGGCCCGCGGAGGGCCCGCTCCCGACGGCGCCGGAGCCGTCTCTCCCCGCGCCGCCTCCGCCGCCCTTCGTTCGCCGGCGTGGCCATCGCCCGCGCTCCGCCGTCAGCATCATCGGCCCTCCCCTACGACTGGCCCCCGGTCGTGATCCCCATCTGGGCGCCACGGAGTGTCGCCACCCGAGCACACATGGCGACTACCGTGCAGCGTCGCGCAGGTCGGGGCACCACCGCCGGTTGGGGACCCGGCGGCGGCGTGTCCGGGCGAGACCACCCGTCCGGGCCTATCGCCCGCATCGCCCCTGACGGCGTCGGCACCCGGGTGAACAGGACGGCGGACCGGGCCACTCGTCCTGCTGGAACAGCCCGGACGTGCCAGGAAGGCGACGCCCGGACATGGCCCGGACCGGCCCGGGGAGCTCGGTGACAGGTCGGCACGCGAACATTCGCCCGGATGGTGATGCGTTCCCCGGCGCGGGGGAAGGATGGCCGTCATGACAGCAGAGGCCAACGAGAAGCACGCGCGTCACCTGCGCACCGAGGTATCGGCCCGGGACCGCACCCCGGCGACGGTGATCGCCCCCGCCGCCGACGATCCGCCCCGCGGCGGCGTCGTGGTCGTCCAGGACGCCCGCGGGATCACTCCCTACCTGCTCTCCGTCAGTGATGCCCTGGCCGACGCGGGCTACCTCGCGATCGCCCCGCACCTGTACCACCGCGACAGCATCGCCGAGGTCGACCCGAGCGACTCCTGGGCCGGCGCCATCCCCCAGATGGGCACCCTGACCGGCCCGGGCATCCACGCCGATATCGACGACAGCCTCGGCCACCTGGCCGACGCCGGCATCGCCCCGGGGCAGACGGCCGTCCTCGGCTTCTGCATGGGCGGGACGGTCGCGCTGGTCACGGCCACCCGCAGACCGCTGGCCGCAGCAGTGTCGTTCTACGGCGGTTCGGTCAGCTCCGCGACCTGGCCCGGGGTGCCCCCGCTCCTCGACGTCGCACCATCGCTGCAGAGCCCCTGGCTCGGGTTGTACGGCGAGGAGGACACCATGATCTCGCTGGCGGACATCGACAGTCTGCGCTCCGCCGCCGCCCGTTCGGGCCAGCTGACCGAGCTCATCAGCTATCCCGGGGCCGGCCACGCCTTCCACAGCCACGACCGGCCCGCCATCTACCGCCCGGGGCCCGCCGCCGATGCCTGGAAGCGCACCCTGGCCTTCCTGGACGAGCGCCTGCGCCCATCCTGACCAGGCGGCGTGCGTGCTGGCCGACTAGGTCAGGCGCACTGAACAGCGCCGGGCCGGGCCTGACTCACCAGCGGCCGTCGCGGCCGTTCGGCGGGCCTGGCGCGGCCCGGCGCGGCCCGGCGCGGAAAATCGGTTGGCCGGGGCGGGGCGAGGCGGTAGCGTCCCGCCCCGTCTCACCGGATCAGCCCACGCCCACAGACCGCAAGGTTCCGGCGGGGCCCGCGGCAGACAGAAACATCGACCGACATCTGAGACGACATCCAGGAGAGGTGGCCATGGCCACGCGGACTGTGCCTGTTCCCGCTGACTCGTTCCGTCCCATCAGCAGGGCCTCCGCCTGACCTCACTGCCCCGTCACCCGCCCGCCACCACCCACCCAGGTGCGGCCCGCGGCGCGGACTCCACGGGTGGAGAGGTCCCAGGAGGCCCCGAACCGAGGGTCTCCCAGTGTCTTCTCACCGTCCAGAACCGTCTTCTCCCCCATCAACAGCACCGTCCGCGGCACCGGCCCGCCCTGGCGCGCCGGAGATACCTGCAACGCTCGGCCAGCACGGCTGGACCACGGCCGACGAGGCCGCCTTCGCCCCGCGACGGCAGGCCGGGCTGTCGCCGGCCCGGGTGCTCCGGCGTGACCGGGGCCGCTGCGAGCTGAGCACCGAACACGGGCCGCGCTTCGCCGAGATCGATCGGGCGATTCCGGCCGACCCGGTCAGTTCTCCCTGCACCGGCGACTGGGTCGCCGTGGGCTCAGCCACCCTCCTGGGAAGGAGCGCGGCGGTACCGAACGCGGCCACTGGCCCGGCCGGGGCCATGGTCATGGAGGTGCTCCCCCGACGCAGCGCACTCGTCCGGTCCACCGCCTCACGCCGATCCACCGGGCAGGTCCTCGCCGCGAACGTCGACCTCGTGCTGGTCGTGGCCGCACTCACCGAACCGCTACGGCCGGCCCGCCTCGAGCGGCTGGTCGCGCTGGCGTGGGAGAGCGGCGCCCTACCGCTGATCGTCCTGACCAAGGCCGACCTGGCCCCGGCGGGACACACCACCGCCGGACCCGATCCGTTCTGGCACACCGCGCTGGCGTCGCTCGCCCCGGGCGTCGGCATCCGCACCGTCAGCGCCCAGGACAGCCGCGGCATGGACGAGCTGCGCGACGAGCTGGCCGGCTCGTCACCGGGCGGGCGGACCGCCGTACTCGTCGGGCCGTCCGGGGTGGGCAAGTCCACCCTTGCCAACGCCCTGGCCGGAGCCGACCGGCTCGCGGTCGGGGCCGTTCGCGGCAGCGACGGAAAGGGCCGGCACACCACCGTCCGGCGGGAACTCATCCCGCTGCCGTCCGGGGGCGTGCTGATCGACACGCCCGGCGTCCGCGGCATCGGGCTGTGGGGGTCCGGTGACGGAGTCGACACGGCGTTCGCCGAGATCGTCGACCTCGCGGCCACCTGCCGGTTCACCGACTGCGAGCATCGCACCGAACCCGGGTGCGCCGTACTGGCCGCGGTCGAGGACGGCACGCTGCCCGAACGGCGGCTGGCCAGCTACCGGAAGCTGCAGCGGGAGAGCCACTGGATGCGGACCCGCGAGGACGCCCGGCTGGCCGCCGACCAGCGGGCGCAATGGAAGCGCGTCCACAAGGAGCAGCGACAGCTGTACGCCGACCGGGAGCGGCACGGCCGGCACCGGTAGACGCTGACAGGGAGCCGTAGCGCCCTCCGCCTGGCCGGCAGGCCTGCGAGAAGCAGGCCCAGCAGCCAGGCGGAGAGGCCACGGAACGGCCCCGGCGCCGCCTTTGGCAGGGTCGGTCAGGAGGCGGCGGGCGCCGTCTCCGTGAGCAGGCCGTCCAGCTGGCTGCCGACGATCCGCTTGAACATCCGCCTGGTCCGCGTGCGGTCCAGCATGGCGACCTCGAGGTTCGCCGCGGTGAGGGTCCGCTCCCCGTTCGGCGGCGACCCCGGGGGTGCACCGGCGGTCAGCGCATCGACCGCCACCCGCAGGGCGGCCGACAGCGGCTGGCCCTCCACGTGGTGCTCCCGCAGGGAGGTCATCACCTGCTCGGACTGCCCGCCGATGGCGATGAAGCCGCGCTCGTCGGCGATCGAGCCGTCGTAGGTCAGCCGGTAGATCTGGTCCTCGGCCGCGCTGTGACCGACCTCGGCGACAACGATCTCGACCTCGTACGGCTTGATGCTCTCGGTGAAGATCGCACCGAGCGTCTGCGCGTAGGCGTTGGCCAGCGCCCGGCTCGTGACATCCCGCCGGTCGTACATGTAGCCGCGGGTGTCCATGATCCGGATCCCGGCGGTACGGAGGTTCTCGAACTCGTTGTACTTGCCGACCGCGGCGAACCCGACACGGTCGTACATCTCGCTGATCTTGTGCAGGGTCGTCGACGGGTTCTCGGCGACGAACAGGATGCCGTCGACGTAGGTGAGGACGACCACGCTCCGACCGCGCGCAATGCCCTTACGCGCGTACTCGGACTTGTCCCGGACCTGCTGTTCGGGGCTTGCGTAGCCGAACGGCATGGTCACGTCAGCCTCCTGAGTTCTGGGCGCGGTCGGCGATGATCGACTCGATCACCGGCGCGACCTCGTCATCGGTGAGGCGACGGTATCCGTCCGCGGTCACCGAGGCGACGATCGGGTACAGCTTGCGGATGAGGTCGGGGCCACCGGTCGCCGAGTCGTCGTCCGCGGCATCGTAGAGCGCCTCAATGCTGATCCGCACCGCGTCATCCGCGGTGTGGTCCGACCGGAAGCGCTTCTTGAGCGAGCCGCGAGCGAAGACCGAACCGGACCCGATCGACTCGTAGGTACGCTCCTCGGACTTCGCGGCAGCGATGTCGTAGGAGAAGATCCGCCCCTGGCCGGTCTCGGTGTCGAACCCGGCGAACAGCGGAATGACGGCCAGGCCCTGCATGGCCATCGGCAGGTTCCCCTTGACCATGAACGCGAGCCGGTTGGCCTTCGCGTCCAGGCTCAGGGTCGAGCCCTCGATCTTCTCGTAGTGCTCCAGCTCCACCTGGAACAGGCGGATCAGCTCGGCGCCCACCCCGGCCGTGCCGGCGTAGCCCACGCAGGAGAACTCGTCCGCGTGGTGGACCTTCTCGACGTCCCGCTGGGCGATCATGTGGCCCTGCGTGGCACGGCGGTCGCCGGCCATGATCACGCCACCGGGGAAGGTCACGGCAACGATGGTGGTGCCGTGAGCAGCGTCGGTCACCGGAGCGGGCAACGAGCCCCGGGCGCCCGGAAGCAGATCCGGCGCCGCCACGGACAGGAAATCGGCGAACGACGACGTTCCCGGTGTCATGAACACAGCCGGAAGACGCCCGACTCCCGTTGGATCAGGCACGCATCCCCCTTCAGATACTCGATCATCGACTGGCAGCGCGGGATGGTCCTGAAGGCCAAGCCCCATGCTGCGGTGACGCACAACATGCCACGTGATGCCACGCGCCGGGCCGTTGGTGTGACTGTGGCCCCGCCCCGTCCGGCGCGGGGCCACAGCGAGACCCAGGGCTGCCCCCTCGCAGCACCGGCCAGAACGGCCGGCAGCCGGGCCGTGCAGGCCAGCCGCGCTGGCACCCACCGCCCGAATCATCCGGGCGGGTGCCACCCGCGCTGGCCCGCAGGCGCCCCACACGCCCGCCACAGCCGGCCCGGCCAGGCGGTGCGCCGGCCTCCGGCCGCGGAGGACGCCAGGGCCTACTGGCCGCCCTTCTGGACGTATCCCTTCACGAACTCCTCGGCGTTCTCCTCGAGAACGTCGTCGATTTCGTCGAGCAGGGAGTCGACATCCTCCGAGAGCTTCTCGTGCCTTTCCTTCAGGTCCGAGGAGGTCGATTCCTCGACCTCGGCCTCGGTCGTCTCGTCGTCGCGGCGGCCGGTGCGCTGCTGCCCGCCTCCGGTGTCCCTCTGGGCCATGGGAGCCTCCTTCGATCGCCTGGGGCGACACTATCCCGCTCCGCCGACTACTTCCGGTGGACCGGTGCGTGCTCCACTCCATCACGAACCAGGGACGACGTCGCGGCGTCCGCCGAGGGCGCAAAACACGCAGGTCCGCGGTGGCACCGTCCGCCATCCCCGGACGAACCGCCACTCCGGCGTGAACTCCGGGAATGCCACACCGAGGAACCGTCGATGTCAGTTTCCCGACAGCGCGTCCACCAGATCAGAGGCGGTCCGGCACCGGGCGAGCAGCTCGCCCACATGGGCCTTGGTGCCGCGCAGCGGCTCCATGGTCGGCACCCGCTGCAGCGAGTCCCGGCCGATGTCGAAGATGACCGAATCCCAGGACGCCGCTGCGACCTGCTGCGGGTAAAGCGCCAGGCAGCGCCCACGGAAGTAGGCCCTGGTGTCCTCCGGGGGCTCCGTCATCGCCCGGGTGACCTCGTCCTCGTCCAGCAGCCGGTCGAAGCGACCACGCTCCACCAGGCGGTTGTAGAGGCCCTTCTCCGGCCGCACGTCGTGGTACTGCAGGTCGACGAGTTGCAGCCGGGGCGAGTCCCAGGCGAGTGAGTCCCGCGAACGGTAGCCCTCCAGGATCGACAGCTTCGCCACCCAGTCGAGCTCACGCGAACAGGTCATCGGGTCGACCTCGAGCCGCCCGAGCACCGACTCCCACCGGGAAAGGACATCGGCCGTCTGCGGATCGACATCCGTGCCGAGCCGGTCCTCCACGAACTTGCGAGCCTGCTCGAAATACTCCATCTGCAGCTGGACGGCCGTCATCTTCCGGCCGTCCCGCAACGTCAGCAGCCGGCGCAGGGACGGGTCGTGGGAGATCGCCCGCAGCGTCGCCACCGGGGCGTCCACCGACAGGTCGACCTCCAGCCAGCCCTCCTCGATCATCGCGAGCACCAGCGAGGTCGTGCCCACCTTGAGGTAGGTGGCGATCTCGCTCATGTTGGCGTCGCCGATGATCACATGCAGGCGGCGGTACTTCTCCGGGTCGGCGTGGGGCTCGTCCCGCGTGTTGATGATGGGGCGCTTGAGGGTGGTCTCGAGGCCCACCTCGACCTCGAAGAAGTCGGAGCGCTGGCTGATCTGGAAGCCGGACTCCCGCCCGTCCTGACCGATTCCGACCCGCCCCGCGCCGCACATCACCTGGCGGGACACGAAGAACGGCGTCAGGTGCCGCACGATCTCACCGAACGGCGTCGACCGGTGCATGAGGTAGTTCTCATGACACCCGTAGGAGACACCCTTGTTGTCGGTGTTGTTCTTGTAGAGGTGGACGGGCATCGTCCCCGGGACGGCGAGCGCCCGGCGGGCCGCCTCGGCCATCACCCGCTCCCCCGCCTTGTCCCAGAGGACGATGTCTCGCGGGTTCGTCACCTCCGGAGTCGAGAACTCCGGGTGCGCGTGGTCGACATAGAGGCGTGCGCCGTTCGTCAGGATGACGTTGGCCAGCCCCAGGTCGTCCTCGTTCGCCGGCGCGCTCGGATCGACCGCGGGTTCCCTGGGCAGCTCGAAGCCGCGGGCGTCGCGCAGCGGGGACTCCTCCTCGAAGTCCCATCTGGCTCGACTTCCCCCGGTCGCCGCCCGGTTGGCGTATGAGTTCACCACCAACGACGAAGCCAGCATCTGGTTTGTATTGGGCTGACCAGGCACGGACACGCCGTACTCGGTCTCAGACCCCATGATCCGGCGCACGCTCACACTGCAAGCGTAGGTGCTGGCGAGCCACAGGGTCGGCTGGACGCCGCCCTTGGTCCCTCCGACCCTGTTGCCGGAAAGCTTCCGGACGGGGCCGAGCGGGTCACCCAAGCCCTGTACCGCCTCGTTCCCAGCGCTTCCGCGCGCCGGATGACCAGATGGCCGGATCCGGCCATTCCATGATCGTTTATCTGACGAACCTAGGTCAACAGCGTTGATTATCTTGGACATCTCTTCGGGCGGGTACGCCGAACGGTCCCGCCGGCCCTGGTCGACCCGGCCGCCCTGGTCGGTCTGGTCGGTCTGGTCGGCCTGGTCGGAACAGCCTCCGGCCACCGGAAGAGCGGGCAGCTGTCGACCGACTACCCGGGTCTGCGGCAGCCGGACAGTGCGCGGAAACGGCGCGGCGGCCGCCTCGCAGGTGCGAGGCGGCCGCCGCGTGGGTCCGCCGTACGAGGCCGGCAGTGGCCTCGTACCGCCTACAGGTACTGGCCGGTGTTCGCGATCGTGTCGATCGAACGGCCGGCTTCCGTACCCTTCGTCCCGGTGACCAGCGTGCGGATGTAGACGATCCGCTCGCCCTTCTTGCCCGAGATCCGGGCCCAGTCGTCCGGGTTCGTCGTGTTGGGCAGGTCCTCGTTCTCCTTGAACTCATCCATGCACGCCGACAGGAGGTGCTGCATACGCAGGCCCCGGACGCCGCTCTCGATGAGATCCTTGACCGCCATCTTCTTCGCCCGGGCGACGATGTTCTCGATCATGGCTCCGGAGTTGAAGTCCTTGAAGTACAGGACCTCCTTGTCACCGTTGGCGTAGGTGACCTCGAGGAACCGGTTCTCGTCGCTCTCGGCGTACATCCGCTCGACGACCCGCTGGATCATGCCCTGGCAGGTCGCCTCCCGGTTGCCGCCGTGCTCGGCAAGATCGTCGGCGTGCAGCGGCAGCTCCGGCAGGACGTACTTGGCGAAGATGTCCTTGGCCGCCTCGGCGTCCGGACGCTCCACCTTGATCTTCACGTCCAGCCGGCCCGGCCGCAGGATCGCCGGGTCGATCATGTCCTCCCGGTTGGACGCGCCGATCACGATGACGTTCTCGAGCTGCTCGACGCCGTCGATCTCGCTGAGCAGCTGCGGAACGATCGTGTTCTCCACGTCCGAGGAGACACCCGAGCCACGGGTCCGGAAGATCGAGTCCATCTCGTCGAAGAACACGATCACCGGCATCCCCTCGGACGCCTTCTCGCGCGCCCGTTGGAACACCAGCCGGATCTGCCGCTCGGTCTCGCCGACGTACTTGTTGAGCAGCTCCGGGCCCTTGATGTTGAGGAAGAAGGCCCGGCCGGAGCCCTGGCCTGTCTGCGCCTCGACCTTCTTGGCCAGAGAGTTCGCCACCGCCTTGGCGATCAGCGTCTTGCCACAGCCGGGCGGGCCGTAGAGCAGCACACCCTTCGGGGGCTTGAGCTGATGCTCGAGGAACAGCTCCTTGTAGAGGAACGGCAGTTCGACGGCGTCGCGGATCGACTCGATCTGACCCTTGAGCCCACCGATCTGCTCGTACCCGATGTCGGGCACCTCCTCCAGGACCAGCTCCTCGACCTCGGACTTCGGGATCCGCTCGAAGGCGAAGCCCGACCGCGTCTCGATCAGGAGCGAGTCACCGGCTCGGATCGGCCCGTCGAGGAGTGGCTGGGCCAGCATGACGACCCGTTCCTCGTCGGTATGGCCGATCACCAGCGCCCGGTCACCGCTCTCGAGGACCTCCTTGAGCAGGACGATCTCGCCCTGCCGCTCGAACGCGCGAACCTCCACGACGTTGAGCGCCTCGTTGAGCATGACCTCCTGACCGGGCTGCAGGAGCTTGGCCTCGACGTTCGGCGACACCGTCACACGGAGCTTTCTGCCCTGCGTGAACACGTCGACCGTGCCGTCGTCGTACCCATGGAGGAAGACGCCGTACCCGCTTGGCGGTTGCGCGAGCCGGTCGACCTCCTCCTTCAGCGAGATGATCTGGTCACGCGCCTCCCGAAGGGTGGCGACGAGCCTGTCATTCTGACCGTTGGCAGCCTGTAGCTCCGCCTGGATCTGCGCCAGCCGCTCCTCCAGGACACGCGCCTGTCGGGGCGATTCAGACAGTCTCCGCCGCAGCATGGCCACTTCTTCCTCCAGGAAGGTGACCTGAGTCGTGAGTTCGTGTACTTCCTTCTCGGACGCCGACCGTTGAGAATCGGCGTCGCCAGGACGACCCGTGCTCCCACCGGAGCCAGAGCCCGAACGGGGACCGGACACCGCGCCTCCACCTCCCCCGTGCCGACCGGGACGCACCCAACACTACCTTTGTCAGAGCCGCTGGCAGGCCAGTCGCGCGAGGACGACCCGGCTTTGCCGTAAACAGCGGGTTACGGTGCCATGGTGACAGAAGATCGGAGCCCTGTGGCAACACCAATGAAGCCGGGCGATTCGCCTGGTCTCCGGGTCCGCATCGATCAAGACTCCTGCACTGGTGACGGACTGTGCGTCCAGTATGCACCGTCCGTGTTCGAGTTCGACATCGACGGACTCGCGTACGTGAAGGACACTGGCGGAGAGCTCCAGACCGATCCCGGAACCCACGTGCCGGTGCCCCTCCCCCTGCTGACGGAGGTCCGCGACGCCGCCGAGCAGTGCCCCGGCACCTGCATCTACATCGAGCGCGCGGACGGCACTCTGGAGGCGGGCGGCCCGCAGGAGTAGCGGCCCCCGGGCGCAGGACGAGCACGGTCACCCGGCAGACCTGTCCACCCACCACGCCAGGCAAACACCGGTCTGCCGCCGGCCGTACCCCAGGGCGAGCGCACCCGGCGGGGGCACAGCCCTAGACGGAGGTGCCGGTCTGCTCCCCGGCCCCCTCCTGGTGGTCCTCCTGGCCAGGTCCCCCGACCCGGCTTCCCTGACCGGTGTCCTCCGGCCCAGGGCCGGTCTGGGCGGCGCCAGACTGCTCGCCGGCTGCGTCCGGGTAGGAGCCCTTGGCCGGCCGGCGGCGCCGCGGGGGCGCGGTCACCCCGTCGGCGAGCCGGCGAGCCGTCACCAGGAAGCCCGTGTGGCCGACCATGCGATGGCCGGGACGCACCGCCAGGCCTTCTACGTGCCAGTCCCGCATCATCGTCTCCCACGCCGCCGGCTCGGCGAAGGCGCCGTGCTCCCGCAGCGCCTCGACCGTGCGGGAGAGCTGGGTGGTCGTCGCGACGTAGGCGCACAGCACCCCACCGGGAACGAGCGCCGCGGCGGCCACGACGAGGACGTCCCAGGGGGCGAGCATGTCGAGAATCACCCGGTCCATGCCCCGTTCGGAGGAGTCGGCCAGGTCACCGACGTGCAGGGTGTGGGCCGGGTGCGGGCCGCCGAAGAACGTCTCGATGTTGCGGCGGGCCACCTCGGCGAAGTCGGGTCGGCGTTCGTAGGAGACCAGGACACCGGCGTCACCGACGGCCCGCAGCAGTGCGCATGACAGCGCACCCGATCCGGCACCCGCCTCGAGTACCCGCGCGCCGGGGAAGACGTCCGCGTACATGACGATCTGCGCAGCGTCCTTCGGATAGACCACAGTGGCGCCACGCGGCATCGACAGGACGAAGTCGGACAGCAACGGCCGCAGCGCCAGGTAGTCGGTGCCGCCGGTGCTGCGGACGACAATGCCTTCGGGACGTCCCAGCAGATCGTCGTGCAGGACGGCGCCACGGTGCGTGTGGAACTGTCGCCCGGGCTCCAGCACGAGCGTGTGGCGGCGCCCCTTGGGGTCGGTCAGCTGCACCCGGTCGCCGACGGCAAAGGCCCCGCGGCGAAGAGCGGCGCCTGTCGGCGTCACTCCCACCGGCTCGGCATCCGCCGCCGACCCCGCTGGCAGCGCGGGCTCGACGGGCTCGACGGGCTCGACGGGCTCGACGGGCTCGACGGGCTCGACGGGCTCAGCCTGTTCCGCGGAGGCGGCAGGTACCACGGGCTCAGAAGCCACAGCGTCCGGGCCGAGCCGCGTGGCGGCCTCAGGGGGTGCCTGCGGCGCCAGACGGTCCTGCGCGGCGTGCTCGCTCAGAGCCAGGTCGGCACGGGCGCCGAGCGTGGCCGTCGACGGCCTGGTCGGGTCAGTAATGATCGCGATGTCCTCTCGGCGCGCTGCCGTGACCTCGTCCGCGGGCCGGTGCGCGCCCTGTTCCTCGGGTGCAGTGGTCGCCAGGAGCGACGGGCCCCGGCAGGGACGGGCCCCCGCGGACGGCCGCCGGGCCGCTCTCGGACGGGCCGTCGGTTCGCCGGGCGGGCCGAAGCGGCCTCAGCCGCGGGGCAACGTCACCGAGATGAGACCATACGGGCCGCGGCCGCGGGGTCGATCCTCGCCACGAGATCAACCATCGCAAGCACCCCGACGGGGCGCCCACGCTGGACGACGAGGTACTCCGGGGCGGGCACCCGCTGGACAGCGGCGAGCAGCTCCTCACCCTCCAGCTCCGCCTGCAGAGTCATTCCCGGGCTGATCGTCCGGCTGACCTCGTCCACGGTCGTCCAAGGCCGGCGGTGCGGCGGCATGGCATCCACCGACAGCCCGTTCATGATCTTGATGGGTACACCGTCGCGGTCGATCACCGCGACCGCCGTCGCTCCGACCTCCTGCGCCCGGCGCAGCGCCTCGCCGAGCGGCACGGTGCCCTCGACCGGAAGGGTGCGGCGGGCAAGCCGGCCCGCGGACAGCCCGGGCAGTCGCTCCCGGACCTTCGCGAGCCGCAGCGACTGGTAGGCACCGAACGCCAGGAACCCGGCAAGGACATAGGTGTACAGGGCCCCGAAACCACCCGAGCCCGGCATCGAGCCCCACACCACCAGCCCGCCGGCGACGATGAAGCCACCGTAGGCGCCGGCCCGCAGCCCACGCAGCCGGTCGCGCCCGAGCGCCCACACCGCGGCGACCACCAGCCGCCCGCCGTCGAGCGGCAGGCCCGGGGCCAGGTTGAACACGAACAGCACCAGGTTGGTGAAGCCCAGGTAGAACAGCACCGTGCCGACGCTGCCGTGCTCGGGCACCGCCAGCAGCCCCAGGTAGCAGGCACCGGCGAGGACACCGTTGACAGCCGGGCCGGCAAAGGCGATCAGGAACTCGCGGGCGGGGGTGGCCGGCTCGGGCTCGAACTCGGTGAAGCCCGCGAAGCCGTGCAGCGTCACCGACCGGACCCGCAGCCCGAAGTACTGGGCGGTCAGCGCATGCCCGATCTCGTGCGCGAGCAGTGACAGGAGGAACCCCGCCGACACCAGCAGGGCCAGCGCGAGCACGTGCCCGTCGGTGACGGGGGTGCTCGTCGCCGCGCGCAGCCGGTCGCCGATCGCGCTGACGAGCAGCGAGGTGATCAGCGCGGCGAAGACGAAGGCCAGCGGCGAGACGAAGATCGGCACACCGTGCACGTTCCCGACCCGCATCCCCTGCGGGCGCTCGGCCGGGCGCCGCTCAGGCGGTTCCGTCCCGCCCGCCGCCGCGGGGTACCCCGGACCGGGCTGATCCTTCATAGGTGTAGATGCTACGGACCATCCGGCGCTGTGTCTGTTGCGGATGGTGCCCCTGCCCGGGATTACCCGGCATCGCCGTCCTGTCGGTAGTGGGTTCTAGGGTCTGGGCCATGAGCACGCTGCCAGCCACCGCCGCCTCCCCGCTTCCCGCGGACCCGGACGGCACGGACCCGGCGGACACGGGCCCGGCCCGCGCGACACCGGCGAGCACAGCTCCGGCCAGCACAGCACCGGCCAGTGCTCCACCCACCAGCACGACGTCGGCCGGGACGGAGCCGGCCGTGTCAGAGCCGACCGGGAAGACGCCACCGCCGGGCACGACGCCCGAGTCGCGGGCGGTGCCTCCTCCGGCCGGTGGGGGGCATTCCGGGCCGGTCGGCGGTGGGCGCGGCTGGCATGAGGGGCCGGCGGTGGCGCGGCCCCAGGGCACGCAGGTCGTGGCCTCGCTGTCCCCGTCCCGGGCGGCCGACTTCGTCACCTGCCCGTTGCGTTACCGCTTCCGGGTCGTCGACCGGCTGCCCGAGCCACCGAGCGAGGCCGCCACCCGTGGGACGGTGGTGCACGCCGTGTTGGACCGGCTGTTCGACCTTCCGGCCCCGGAGCGCACGCAGCCGGCCGCGGCCGACCTGGTGGAGCCCGTCTGGGCGGACCTGCTGACCCGCGATCCGGCGCTCGGAGGCCTGTTCGACGATGACGGGGCACGCAGCGCCTGGCTGGAGAGCGCCCGTGACCTGCTCACCGGCTACTTCTCGCTCGAGGACCCGAGGCGCCTCGCTCCCGCCGCCCGGGAGCTGTACGTCGAGCACGTCCTGGAGTCCGGCCTGCGGCTGCGCGGCTACGTCGACCGTCTCGACGAGGCCGAGACGCCGCAGGGCACGGCGCTGCGGGTCATCGACTACAAGACGGGGCGGTCGCCCGGCCAGGCCTTCGAGGGCGCGGCGATGTTCCAGATGCGGTTCTACGCCCTGGTCCTGTGGCGTACCCGTGGCGTCGTGCCGCGGGAGCTGCGGCTGTACTACCTGGGCGACCGCACCTGGCTGCGGGCCGCGCCCGAGGAGGCCGAGCTGCGGGCGACCGAGCGCCGCATCGAGGCGCTGTGGGCCGCCATCGCCCGCGCGCACCGGACCGGTGACTGGCGGGCGAGGCCCAGCCGGCTGTGCGACTGGTGCGACCACAAGTCACGCTGCCCGGCCTTCGGTGGAACGCCCCCGCCGCTGCCGGAGGCCCGGGCCGAGGTGCCGGTGGACGACACGGCCCCGGCCGTCTGCGAGGCGGACGGATAGTCGGCGCCGGGCCGCGACGATCGGTCGGGTGCCCGGACCCGACCGCCCAGGGCGGTTGCACGGGTGCCGGCGATAGCCCCGGGCGTGGGTCGAGAGCCCCGGGCGTGGGTCGAGGGCACCCGTTCGGGGGCCGGCAAGCACTTTGGGACAGTGGTCCGGCCAGGCGCCCCGGGCGACGCGGGCAGCTGGACACACGGCCGGAAGATCCGGCGGCGCCCCGTCCGGTGTCGCCGGTTACCGTCGGCAGCGAACATGTCGGGCGGAAGGATGTTGATCGTGTCCTCCGCGTTGTTCCTTCGGAACCTCCGGCTCCGGACTCCGTGGGACACACCCGCCGGCTGGTGACATTGTTCGCGACTGGGAGGAACGACATGGCCCGACGCCCCGCATCGGACCACCACGAGCCCCGTGGCGGTGCCGCCCGCAGGCGTGGGTCCGCCGCACGCGCATCCAGGCTGACCAAGGTCTACGGGTCGGGCGCCACCGCGGTCACAGCGCTGCGCGGCATCGACCTGACCTTCCCCTACGGCCGGTTCACGGCGATCATGGGCCCGTCCGGCTCGGGAAAGTCGACGCTCATGCACTGCCTCGCCGGGCTGGACCCGGTGACCACCGGCCGGGTCTTCATCGGTGACGTCGACCTCTCCCGGCTGGGCGACCGGCAGCTCACGCAGCTGCGCCGGGACCGGATCGGCTTCATCTTCCAGCAGTTCAACCTGCTGCCCACACTCACCGCGGCGGAGAACATCACGCTGCCGCTCGACATCGCGGGCCGCCGGCCGGACAAGAAGTGGATGCGGATGGTCGTCGAGGCCGTGGGGCTGGAGAAGCGGCTGGCGCACCGGCCACCCGAGCTCTCCGGAGGCCAGCAGCAGCGGGTCGCCTGCGCCCGCGCGCTGGTCACCCGCCCAGAGATCATCTTCGCCGACGAACCGACCGGGAACCTCGACTCCCGGTCGGGCTCGGAGGTGCTGTCGTTCCTGCGCGACTCGGTGCGGGAGCTGGGCCAGACCATCGTGATGGTCACCCATGACCCGACAGCCGCGTCGTACTCCGACGAGGTGATCTTCCTGGCGGACGGCCGCCTCGTGGACGCGATGGCCGACCCGACCCCGGATGCGGTGCTCGACCGGATGAAGAACCTCGACGCGGTGGCCCGCGGGGGGGCCGACGCCGAGCACGACCAGCACGACGCCGAGGACGACTACGAGGACGACGACTACGAGCCGGTGCCCCCCCGGCCCCGAGGGCCGCGCGACGCCCACGCCCCGGACTACACCGGCCGAGGGGGTTATGGAGGTGAGGAGTACGCCGACCACGGCGAGTACCCCACCGGCACCGCAGGGTACGCGCCCGCGGGCTATGCCCCCGAGTACGGCGAGCACGACGGCTACGCCACCGGCGGCTACCCGGCCGGGAGCCCCCCGCAGGACGTCCCGCAGGCCCACGCCTACCGCGACCACGGGCGGGGTTCCGGTCGTGGCGGCGGGCGGGCACCCGGCCACGGCGGCGGGCGGGCACCCGGCCACGGCGGCGAGACCAGCCACCTCCATCGGGGCGAGTGGGCCTGACGGATGCTGCGCGCCACACTGCGGAGCCTGCTGGCCCGCAAGATCCGGCTCATGCTGTCGGCCCTCGCGGTCGTGGTCGGTGTCAGTTTCGTCACCGGCACCCTGGTCCTCACCGACACGCTCAACCGCACCTTCGACACCCTCTTCGCCGACATCAACAAGAACGTCAGCGTCTCGGTGCGGAAGGTCAACGCCGTCGGTACCGGTGGCCAGGCGGATCGGCTACCCGTCCCGGCCTCGCTGATCCCGACGCTGACCGGAGTGGACGGCGTCGCGGCCGCGACCGGTGTGGTCCGCGGCCAGGCCGACCTCATCGACCCGGCGTCGGACGAGCCACTGGGCGGCGGCGGCCCGCCGAGCATCGGGACGAACTGGACCGGTGACTCCCCGACCAGCTCCGAGGAGATCGCGCAGGGCCGGGCGCCGACCGGTCAGGAGATCGCCGTCGACAAGGCGACCGCCGACAAGCACCACCTGACACTCGGGCAGCGGCTGTCCGTCCAGACAGCCGTCGAGCCCGAGGAGTTCACTCTCGTCGGTACCTTCCGGATCGCCGACCAGGACACCATGGGCGGCGCCGTCGTCACTCTGTTCGACACTCCGACGGCCCAGCGGCTGATGGGCGCACCCGACCAGTTCAGCTCGATCAGTCTCGCGGCCGCCGGATCACTGACCCAGGAGGAGCTGCGGAGCCGGGTGGCGGCAGTCCTCCCGGCCGATGTCGAGGCGATCACCGGCGTGGAGCTCTCCGAGGAGAGCGCCAACGTGGTGCAGGACGCGGTGGGGGGCTTCTCCACCTTCCTGCTGGTCTTCGCCGGCATCGCGATGTTCGTCGGCGCGTTCATCATCTTCAACACGTTCACGATGCTGGTCGCGCAGCGCGTCCGCGAGCTGGCGCTGCTGCGCGCGATCGGCGCCAGCCGGTTCCAGGTGCAGCTCTCCGTCCAGCTCGAGGCGATGATCGTCGGCTTCGTCGGCGCCACCCTCGGGCTGCTGCTCGGAGCGCTCCTGGCGGTGGGGCTGCGCGCGGCCGTGGGGGCCTTCGGAGTCTCGCTGCCCTCCGGCAGCCTGGTGTTCCAGGCCCGGACGATCATCATCGCCTACGCGATCGGCGTGCTCGTCACCGGCCTGGCCGCGTTCATCCCCGCCCGCAAGGCGGCGTCGGTGCCACCGGTGGCCGCGATGCGGGAGACCTACGTGCTGCCCAGCCGCTCGCTGCGTACCCGGGCGATCGGTGGCGGTGTGCTGACCGCGCTCGGCGCGCTCCTCGTGGTGGGCGGTCTCGCCCGGGGGGAGACACCGAACGCCAGCGCGGTCGGCGCCGGGGCGGCCTTCGTCTTCCTCGGCATCGCCACCCTGTCGCCGCTCTTCGCCCCGCCGGTCAGCCGGGTCGTCGGCGTCCCGCTGCGCGCCGTGTTCGGGACCACCGGCCGGCTCGGGCAGGAGAACGCCATCCGCAATCCGCGGCGGACCGCTTCCACCGCCTCGGCGCTGATGATCGGCCTTGCCCTGGTGAGCGCGTTCGCCGTGCTCGGGCAGTCGATCAAGCAGTCCGTGCGCGAGACGGTGTCGAGCAGCCTGGGTGCCGACTTCTACGTGAGCGGGGCGAACTTCGCCAGCTTCAGCCCGGAGGTCGCCGCGGGCCTGAAGGGGGCGCCCGGCGTGGCCACCTCCACCGGGGTTCGCGGCAGCCCGATCAAGATCGGGGCGGAGGACAGCTCCGTCCTGGCCGGCGATCCGGCCGGCCTCCTCCAGGCGCTGGCCATCAGGCAGGTCGCCGGTGACATCCGTGCCCTGGCCGAGGGTTCGGTCCTGATCGACGAGACGACCGCCGAGGAGCAGGGCCTGCAGGTCGGTGCGCCGGTGCCGGTGACGTTCGCGGACGGGCCGAAGAACCTGACGCTCGTCGGCACCTACGAGGAGAGCCCTATCGCCGGGCCCGCGATCATCGCGACCAGCGAGTACCAGAAGCACTCCAGCAACAACCTCGACCTGTTCGTGATGGTCACGATGGCAGACGGTGCCGACCCGGCCGCGGTGCGCGCGGAGATCGACAAGGTGACGGAGCCGTTCGGCAACATCCAGGTGCTCGACCAGACGGAGTTCGTCGCCGAGCAGGAGAAACAGGTCGACCAGTTCCTCGGGTTCGTCTACGTCCTGCTGGCGCTGGCCGTGGTGATCGCCCTGTTCGGCATCGTGAACACCCTGGCTCTCTCGGTGATCGAACGGACCCGGGAGATCGGCATGCTGCGGGCGGTCGGGATGACCCGGCCGCAGATGCGGCTGATGGTCATCGTGGAGTCCGTCATCATCGCGGTCTTCGGTGCGGTGATGGGGGTGCTGGTCGGCAGCTTCTTCGGCTGGGCGCTCACCGGGGCGCTCGAGAGCCAGGGGGTGACGACGTTCGCCTATCCCGTCCGCACCATCATCGCCGTGATGATCGTCGGCGCGGTGCTGGGCGTGCTCGCCGCGGTCTTCCCAGCCCGCCGCGCCGCGCGGATGGACATCCTGCGCGCGATCGCCACCACCTGACCGGCGGGCCTGGTGGTGACCGGCGGGCCTGGTGCCGTGCCCGACAGGGTTCGGCCCTAGCCGGACGTTCCCCCCGACAGTGTGGCGCCGCGGTGCTGGACCAGCGCCGCGAGCATCCCCAGGTCGACGTCGTGCAGGCTGGCGACCCGCGCGTGGCTCACCGGCCCGCCGGCGGCGGTGCTCCCGCCTCCGGCCGGCAGCGGCATCGACGGCACCAGGACCGTCACGCAACCGGCCGCCATGCCGGCTGCCGCCCCCGTGAGGCTGTCCTCGAGCACGACGCAGGCTGCCGGGTCGACGCCAAGCAGACGGGCCGCCGCCAGGTACGGGTCCGGGTAGGGCTTGCGGCGTGCCACCTCGTCACCGGCGACGGTCACGGTGAAGTGACGCGCGCCGAGCAGGGCGACGACCGGGTCGACGAGCGCCCGGTAGGACGACGAGACCAGCGCGGTCGGCACTCCGGCCGCGGCGACCACGGCCAGCAACTCGGCCGCGCCGGGCTGCGGCACGATCGCCCCTGGCTCCCGGAACAGCTCCGCGGAGCGGCGGACCAGGAAGTCGGCGACGGCGGGCTCCTCCGACGCGGGGCAGCCCAGCATCGCCACCATGATCGGGACGGCGGTGTCGATACCGTGCCCGATCATGGCTTCCTTCATCGCCGGGGTGAACTCCCGGCCCAGCCGGGCGGCGGCCTCGTGCTCCGCGATCGTCCACAGCGGTTCGGTGTCGACGAGCAGCCCGTCCATGTCGAACAGGACCGCCGCCGGCAGGTCACTCACGCCGATGTCCTCCTCCGGAGGGAGCCGGCCGGCCGCGGGTGCGTGACCGGCGCCGGGGCCGGATCGGGCGCACTCTGGCAGGGTACCGGGCGGTACTACCGGCACTGCTGGCGGTACGCAGGACGCCGCCCCGGGCGGGGCCGTCCGGGGGTCGATGGCAGGCTGCACATACCCGACATCACCCGTGGGGGTCCTGCCCGGCATAACCTCTCCGACGGGACACCGACGTCACGGAGCGACCAGGCCCGGTAGACAGGTCACAGGGCCAGGGTTGTTCCTGCCCTTGAGGCGGAGGTTGCGATCACGCGGCAGACTGGACGGCAGACGCTCTCGCATTCGGCGAGGACGTACCGTTGCCCTGACACGGGGGCTGGGGGCCGCCACGAGGCGGCAGGAGGTGGTAGGTGATCGAGTTCTCCGGCGTCGGCCAGCTACGGTCGCCGGTCGTCGTGGCCGCCTTCGAGGGGTGGAACGACGCCGCCGACGCATCGTCGGCTGCCGTGGAGCACCTGGAGAACGTCTTCGGCGCTCGGGTGATCGGTGCGATCGACCCCGACGACTACTACGACTTCCAGGTCAACCGCCCGACGGTCAGCGGGACCGACGGCGCCTCACGCAAGATCGCCTGGCCGACGACGCGGCTGTCGGTCGCCCGGCCGGCGAAGTCGGACTCCGATCTCGTGCTCGTCCGCGGTCTGGAGCCGAACATGCGCTGGCGCGGCTTCACCGACGAGCTCATCGAGGCTGTGCACGCGCTGGGCAGTGACATGGTCATCACGCTCGGCGCGTTGCTCGCCGACTCGCCGCACACGCGACCCGTGCCGATCAGCGGCACTGCCGGGGACCCGGCCACCGCTGCCCGGCTGGGGCTGGAGGCGTCCCGCTACGAGGGGCCGACCGGCATCGTCGGCGTGTTCGCGGACGCCTGCTCCCGCGCAGAGCTGGCCTCGGTGTCGTTCTGGGCGGCGGTACCGCACTACGTGGCGAACCCGCCGTGCCCGAAAGCCACCCTCGCGCTGCTGCGCCGGGTAGAGGACCTCCTCGACATGGAGATCCCGCTGGGGGAGCTGCCGGACAAGGCGAAGGCCTGGGAGCGGCAGGTCGACGAGCTCGCCGCCGGCGACACCGAGGTCGCCGAGTACGTCCGCTCGCTGGAGTCCCGCGAGCCGGAGACGGCACTGCCGGAGGCCAGCGGCGACGCCATCGCCCGGGAGTTCGAGCGCTACCTGCGCCGCCGCGGCGAGTGACCGCCGCGGCGGGCGGCGGTCACCACGCCGGACGTCAGTCCTCCACGATCTCCGCGTCGAGGATGTCGTCCTCGCGGGGCGAGCGGTAGCCCGTGGCGGTCATGCGCGGCACGGGCACGGGCCCCGCGGGGGCGCCGGCGCCGGCGCTGGCCGTGCCCGCGGGCACGTACCCGTCGGCCACCTCCGCAGTCGGGTAGGGCTCCGCCACCGGGTACGGCTCGGCGTCGGGGACGTCGCGCTGCTGGCGGTGCCGGCCCGGCCCGCGCCGGTTCGTGTCAGCCGCGGTGCCGGATGCGCGCGCGCCGGCGGCAGCGGCCCGCACGCCGCTGGCCGCGAATCCGTCAGCCCGCCAGCCGTCGGCCGCGGCCTCCGCCTGGCCGGCGGCGCTGTAGCCAGCCGAAGGCGCACCGGGACCCTGCGCACCGGCACCCTCCGAGCCGGAGCTCGGCGGACCGGACTGCTGCCGGCCCGAAGGCTGTGGACCGGAATGCTGCGGACCGGCGCCCTGAGGGCCCAGGCCCGACGCGCCGCTGCGCGGCGTGCCAGCGCGGGGTGCGCTGGTTCCTGGCACACCAGCACCTGGCACACCAGCGCCGGGAGCACCGGTGCCGGGAGCCGCGGTGGGGATGCCGCCGCCTGAGGTGCCCGGGGGGCCAGCATCGTCGAGTCCGTCGGGTGTCAGCCCGGCTCGGACCAGGTCGGTCACGGCGCGGTCGATCTCGTCCTCGCCGAGGAGGCGACGCAGCCGCAGGACAGCTCCGACGATCTCACCCTGCTGGCGGCGCAGCGCCTCCAGCGAGTGCGTCCCGCGGGCGATCTCCGTCTCGACGTCCTCGTGCCGGGCCAGGGCGAGCCGGCGGCTCTCCTCGACCGCGTCGAGGAGCAGCTTCTCGGCCTGCTCCCGGGCCTCACGCACGATCGGGTGGTTGGCGCCGGCCTCGGCCACCGCCTCCTCCAGCGCGGACTGCGCGATCTGCCGCGCGCCGGCGATGATGTCGTCGGCCTCGCGCTGGGCGATTTCCAGCATGAGGCCGATCCGCCCACCGGCCTGGGCGGACGCTCCCCCGGCGAGCCGTGCCTCCGCCTCACGGCGGTCACGTTCGTGGCGCAGCGCGGACTCCGCCGCCGCCATCCGGGACGTCACCTCGCTCGCGTACCGCCACAGGACACCCAGATAGTCATCGACCTGGCGGGGGTCGTACCCCTGGGCAACCTGGTCGAAGGCCGGTCGTTCCATGGCGGCGCCGGGCTCGTCCCGGCGGTGGTGCGCCCCCATCGGCTAGGTTCCTCTCGGTAGAACAGAACCAAGATCAATGCCGAGCAACGCATCGACGATATCGCGGACGGTTACCTGTTCCGGCACAGCCGTACCGCCAGCGCTCCCCCTGCCCGCCGCGCCATCCGCCGCGAGCGCGGCAGCAGCCCAGGCGTCGACGGCGGCGGCGGCGCCCGGAGCGTCGAGCCCGTCCGCGAGCCGGGCCCGGACGTCGGCGAGCACGGACCTCGTGTCCGGCGTGGACGCGGGTGGCAGTGCCGCGGCGGCCCGCCATCGCTCCAGGGCCCGCTCGGCCGCGGGCAGGGCGCCCGGGGTCCATTCCCATTCCTCGGTGTGATGGTGGCGCAGCAGCGCCAGCCGGATCGCGGCCGGCGCCACCCCGTTCGCCAGCAGCCGCGAGACGAACTCCAGATTGCCCCTGGACTTCGACATCTTGTGCCCGTCGAGCCCGACCATGGCGGCGTGCACGTAGGCACGCGCGAACGGCCAGGCGCCGTTCGCGACCTCGGCGTGCGCGGCGCTGCACTCGTGGTGCGGAAACGCGAGGTCGCTGCCCCCGCCCTGGACGTCGATGGTCGCGCCGAGGTAGTGCCGGGCGATGGCGGAGCACTCGACGTGCCAGCCCGGCCGGCCCGGCCCGAACGGCGACGGCCAGGACGGCTCGCCGGGCCGCTCCGCGCGCCACAGCAGCGGGTCCAGCGGGTCCTTCTTGCCCGGCCGGTCGGGGTCCCCGCCGCGCTCGGCGCAGGCGGTCAGCATCTGAGCCGCGTCCAGGCCGGCGACCTGGCCGAAGTCCTTCGCGGCGGCGACGGAGAAGTACAGGTCGCCCTGCACCGGATAGGCGGCGCCGCGTTCGACCAGCTGGGCGACCATGTCGACGATGAGCGGCACGGCCTCGACGACGCCGACGTAGTGGTCCGGCGGGAGGATGCGCAGTGCGGTCATGTCGGCGCGGTACAGCTCGATCTCGCGGCGGGCGAGGTCCTGCCAGTCGACCCCGTCGCGCTCGGCGCGTTCGAGCAGCGGGTCGTCCACATCCGTGACGTTCTGCACATATCGCACCGTGTGCCCGGCATCACGGACCGCGCGCTGCAGCAGGTCGAACGTCAGGTAGGTGAAGGCGTGCCCCAGGTGGGTGGCGTCGTAGGGGGTGATCCCGCAGACGTAGAGCCGGACCGTCGGCCCGAGTGCCAGTGGCCGCACCTCGCCATGGGCGGTGTCGAGAACGCGAAGGTCGCGACCCTGTCCGGGAAGCCGGGGCAGCTGGGGAGAGGGCCACGCGTCCATGCGTGTCAGGGTAACCGGGGCGCTGGCGGCTGCGGGACAAGCTGCGCAGCCTGGACAGCCCGCACAGTCGGGGCGAGCCGGCGGAGCCGGACAGGTTCGGACCGCCGGGAAGGTCCGTGGAAGCGGAGCCAGGGTGGGCCCGGCCGGCCCGCCACCGCGACCGGAGGCCGCCCGGTGGCGGCCCGGAGGCGGCCGGGTGGGTCCACAAAGGTGCGTCCGGGCCGGTCAGGGCCCTAGAAGGGCGGCCAGGGGATGGCGGGCCAGTCGGCTGAGGGCATCGGGAAGCGGCGCCGCCTCAGCAGGCGCTCGACGCGGGCGTGGACGGCGGAGATCTCCGCGGTGGTGAGCAGTGGCGCCAGCCGCTCTCCGAGGTCCGCATCGAGGGATCCACTCAGGCTACGGAGCAGTGCGGTCTCCGCGGTGGTGAGCCGCTCGCCCCGCCACGTCCACAGCAGTGTGCGCAGCTTGTCATCGGTGTGGAACGTCACACCGTGGTCGATGCCGTAGACCCGCCCGGACGGCGCGGGCAGCAGGTGGCCGCCCTTGCGGTCGGCGTTGTTGATGACCGCGTCGAACAGGGCGATGCGCCGCAGCCGCGGATCGTCCGAGCGGGTGAGTGCGACGAGGTCCACGGTCGTGTCGACATCGATCCAGAGCTGGACCATGCCCTCGCCGAACGGGCCCGGCCGCAGCACGGTGGGCGGCACGATCCCCAGCTCCATCGCCTCGGAGACCTCGTAGGCGGCGAGCTCTCGGCCGGCCAGTGTGCCGTCCGGGAAGTCCCACAGCGCCCGTTCGCCGCGCACCGGCTTGTAGACGCAGCGCGCCTCGGACCCGCCCGCGTGGATCTCGCACAGCAGTGTCGCGTTGCTCGCGTCCACCAGCCGCCCGGAGATCTCGAGCTCGCCGCAGCGGAGCAGCTCCAGCGCCTCGGCCGCGCCGAGCCCGCCGCCGTCGAGCGGGTCGAGCGGACCGGGCGGACCGTTGCTTCCTGGGTCGGGACCGGCCGAGGACAGGCTCACGCCTCCAGTCTGGACGTCGCGGACGGCACGGGTGGAACGGGGCCGCCCGATGCGGCCCCCGTCACCGGCACGACACCGGCGCCGCCGCCGACGATCTCGTCCTCGCTCGGGGCCTGGCCTCTCCCTTAAACACACCTCCCAGCCCACGAG
>NZ_JBFLUG010000140.1:0-18178 GCF_041008525.1 Parafrankia sp. FMc2
CATCGACCACGTCGATCCTCCTCATGTTCTGCTTACTCACGACGTGCGACCTCACGTCGCACTGGACCTTGTAGCCGCACCAGAACAGGTCGTCGCCCTTGGCCGCCCACCGCGCGTCGCGGTCATAGGGGGAGGCCAAGCGGCGATGTCCAGGCGGGACACCCTGTGTGTCGGCGTCCCGCTTCACGATCACCTCCCGTCCCCGGCTGTCGGTGGACAGGTAGTAGGTCTGCACCAGCATCTCCCGCAGGAACGCCACCGCGGGGATCTCGCGCAGCCAGCCAGGTGCAGTGGGGGCGGCGACCGCCCGGCACACCGCGAGCGCGTCCTGGCCGAACACCACCGCCAGGCGGTCCCGGGCCGTCTTCGACGACGGCATCGTCCACCCGTTGACCCGCTCGCCGTAGCGGTGCGCCCACTCGTCGACGTCCACGGTGTCGGCCAGCCAGTCCGGCGCCGAGACCGCGAGGGCCTCCAACGCCGCCCGCACGCTTTCCCCGGCCAGCTCGGTCCGGTTCAGATCACGCACCGCGCTGATCACATGGGTGGAATCGGTGCGCGCCTTGCCCCCGGCGCCGATCAGACCCTGGTCACGGCAGGCATCCACGAGCCGGTCGAATACCACCCGTTCCAGGCCATGATCGGCCAGCCGGGTCCGGAACCGGGACAGCACCGTCGGATCGAACCCGGTATCGGTCAGTTCCGCACCGAGGGCGTACTTCCAGTCGATCGCCCGGACCGCCATCCCCGCGGCCTGCCGGTCCGTCAGGTTCTCAGCGAACTGCAGCACCGTGACCAGCGACAACACCGCCGGCGGCAAACCCGGCGCCCCCCTGACCCCGAACGCGCCGGTGAACGGCTCATCGACGAACACCTCGCCCAGCCGATCCCGCAGCCGCATCGCCAACGTCCCCCGCGGGAACGCCGCCCGCGCGACCGCCACGGTCTGCACCGGGATCTCCGGCAGCCCCTTCGGCTGCAACGACATCCGCCCCACCTCCCGCGGCCCACGACACGACCCGAACCGCAGAGGAGATCATGCCGCACCCACGACACCCAGCCGAATTACGCATCAGAGTCGAAATGGTCGGCAAAGCGACAGGAGTCGTGAGCCGGCCAACCAGCGGGACCGGCACACCTCAGAACGCGCTGATCTCCGGGATCACCGGTTGTTGTCGCCGGTCTGCTCGGTGGGAGTGGCTGCCGGGGGTGTGGTGGCGATGCTGGCGAGTGCCTCGCGGATCCGGGCCTCCGTGGCGGTCTTGGTGATGCCCAGGGTGGTCAGCGGACCTTCGCCGTCCTCCACTTCCAGCAGGGCCAGCAGGACGTGCTCGGTGCCGACGAAGGTGTGGTCCAGCCGCAGCGCCTCGCGGAAGGTGAGCTCGAGAGCCTTCTTGGCGGCGGCGTCGAACGGCACCAGGGCGGGGAGGTCGTCGACGCGTGGTGGCAGGGCGGCGGTGACGGCCGCGCGCACGGTGTCGTGGGCCACGCCCTGGGAGGCGATCATGGCCGCGCCGAGGCCGGTGGGGTCGGCGAGCAGGCCGAGGATGAGGTGACCGGGAGTGATCTCGGCGTTGCCGGCGGCGCGGGCCGCGTTCTGGGCGGCGATCACGGCGTTGCGGGCCCGTGGGGTGTAGCGGTTGAAGCCCTGCGAGGGGTCGAGGCTGGCCGGCTCGCCGGGCTCCCGGGGCACGAACCGCTTCTGCGCGGCCTGCTTCGTCACGCCCATGCTGCGGCCGATCTCCGTCCAGGACGCACCGGAGCGGCGGGCCTGGTCGACGAAGTGGCCGATGAGGTGGTCGGCGACGTCGCCGAGGTGGTCGGCGACCAGGACGGCGCCGGAGAGCTGGTTGAGTGCGTCGCTGTGGGTCTTCTTGATCGCGGCGATGAGGTCGTCGAGGCGGACGTCGTTGGTCAGGGTGGTGGGGTCCACAGAGCTCATGTCGTCAACCCTAGGTTGACGATGCAGATCTCGTCAACCTAGGGTTGACGCTTTCGGTCGGGGGTTGATCGGCCCCGGCCGCTGGGCGTCAGTCGGTGGTGCGGCGGCGGTAGAGGGCGACCGCCAGCGGAGCGGTCGCCGCGAGGATCACCGCCGACCACAGCAGGGCGGCGACGACGGGGTGCTGCATCGGCCAGGCGTCCGAGGCGGCGGACGGGTTCGGGTTGCCGAACAACTCCCGCATGGCCGCGGTCAGCGCGCTGACCGGGTTCCACTCGGCGATCGCGCGCACCACCGCCGGCATGCCCGCGGTGGGCACCATCGCGTTGGAGACGATCGCCAGCGGGAACAGCGCGACCAGCGCGACCGACTGGGCGCTCTCCGCCCCCTGGCTGACCAGGCCGAGGCAGGCGGTCGCCCAGGCCAGGGCGTAGCTGAACAGCAGCGGCAGCGCGAGCGCGGCGGCGAACCGGGCCGGTGAGGTGTCCGGCCGCCAGCCGATCGCGAGCCCGGTGAGCAGCACGACCGACATGCAGACCAGTGCCGCGAGCAGGTCGGACAGCGAGCGGCCGACCAACACGGCGGCCCGCCAGATCGGCAGGGTGCGGAACCGGTCGACGGCTCCGGTGCGCAGGTCGTTGCTGAGCCCGACCGCGGTGCCCATCGCCGAGGTGGTGAGGTTCAGCGCGATCAGCCCGGGGATGGCGAAGTCCTGGTAGGAGCCGCCGGTGACGGACACCCCGCTCCCGAGGACGTAGACGAACAGCAGCGTGAACAGCACCGGCTGCACGGTGATGTCGGACAGCGCCAGCGGCTCGCGGGCGACGTGCACGAGGTTGCGCCGGGTCAGCACGGCGACGTCCCGCGCCGCCCCGCGGACGGGGCCCGTGCCGGCACCGCCGGCGGCCGGGCGGGCGACGGTGAGCGTGGACATCAGGCCACCCCCACCGGGTCGCCGGCGCGGTCGGACCCGTCGCTGTCGGTGTCACCGGCCCGTCCGTCGCCGCCCTCACCGGTGCGCGGGGTGGGCGTCCCGGTGAGGGCGAAGAAGACGTCGTCGAGCGACGGCGGGTGCACGGCGACGTCGTCGACGAGGGCGCCGACGGCGTCCAGCGCCCGGATGACCTCGGTGGCCACCCCGGCCCCGGCCCGGACCGCCCCGCGCAGGTGCCGGCCGTCACCGCCGACGTCGACCCGGCCCTCGACGAGCAGACCGAGCGCGGCGGCCGCGTCGGTGTGCGGGCGACTGAGGGTGACCTCGAGGCGGTGCCCGCCGGTCGCGGCCTTCAGCTCCCGGGCGGTGCCGCGGGCGACGAGCCGGCCGTGGTCGATCACGGCGATGCGGTCGGCGAGGGTGTCGACCTCCTCCAGGTACTGGGTGGTCAGCAGGATCGTCGTGCCGGCCGCGACGAGCTCGCGGACCACCTCCCACATCCGCGCCCGGCTGGCCGGGTCGAGCCCGGTCGTCGGCTCGTCGAGGAAGAGCACGGCCGGCTGGCCCACCAGACTGGCCGCGAGGTCCAGGCGGCGGCGCATGCCACCGGAGTAGCCCTTCACGACCCGGTCGGCGGCGTCGGTGAGGCCGAAGCGCTCCAGCAGCTCGTCGGCGCGGGCGGCGGCGTGCCGCCGGCGCAGCCCGCTGAGCTCCGCCACCATCCGCAGGTTGTGCCGGCCGGTCAGCGCCAGGTCGAGCGTCGCGTCCTGCGCCGTCACGCCGATGCGGCGCCGGACCTCGCCCGCCTGGGTGACGACGTCGAACCCGGCGACGGTGGCGTGCCCGGCGTCGGGGCGGACGAGGGTGGTCAGGACGCGCACCGCGGTGCTCTTGCCCGCCCCGTTCGGGCCGAGGACGCCGAGGACCGTGCCCGCGGGAACGCTCAGGTCGACCCCCGCCAGTGCCTGGGTGTCGCCGTAGCGTTTCGTGAGGCCCACGGCCTCGATCATGGTGTCGCCCACGGGAAGCTCCGCTTCTTCAATAACTTGCCGGCAGGTAAGATATTGCTTACCTGCCGCAAGGTAAGCAACATCGCCGAGTCCCGTCAAGTAAGTTCAGGATCATGCCCAGACCGCCCGCCCCCGTCGAAGGCGAGAAGAGCACACGCGAACGGATCCTCGACGTGGCCCTGGAGCTGTTCACCCACGCCGGCTACGAGGCCGTGTCGCTGCGCGAGATCGCGCAGCGGATGAACTTCACGAAGGCGGCCCTCTACTACCACTTCTCCAGCAAGGACGACATCCTGCTGGCGCTGCACCTGCGCCTGCACGAGCTCGGCCGGGCCGGTTTCGAGGATCTCGAGGCGGACCTGGCCGATCCTGACCGCTGGCCGGCCGCGTTCGACCTGATCGTCGCCACGATGCTGGCGAACCGGACGCTGTTCCTGTTCCACCTGCGCAACCACGGCGCGGTGAAGCGGCTGGGACCGCACCACGACAACGCCGAGCACGCCGACCTGCAGGAACGGCTGCGGTCGATCCTCGCCGACGAAACCGTCCCGATCGAGCTGCGGGTGCGGCTGACCTGCGCCCTGGGGGCGATCGCGGGCGGGTTCCTGCTCGGCGGTGAGGTGTTCGCCGGGATGAGCGATGACGACCTCGGCCGGATGGTGCGCGCGGCCGTCGGTGACCTGACCGGTGCTCCGGCCCGCGCCGCGGCCGGCCCGCCCGCTGGCGGTGGGTGAGCACGTCACCGGCGGCGGGTGACCGGCCCGCCTGCGATGATCGTGACCATGAGCACACCGCACCGGCCGCCCGCCAGCCGCCGCGGCTTCCTGGACACGACGCTGCGCCTGACCGCCACCGGGGCCCTGGCCGCGGCCGGCGGCCTGGGGGCCGGCTGCGACGGCTCCACCACCGCTGGCGGTGGCCCGGCCGCGGCGGCGGCGCGCGGAGGTGACGGCTCCGGCGCGCGCCCGCCGCTGACCGGCTCCCCGGGGCCCGTCACCGCGCAGGACCTGGTGGACGTCGACACGCTGTGGAGCTGGGTCGAGCGGATGAACGCGGCCGGTCCGCGCCTGCCCGGCTCCCCGGCGCACCGCGCGTTCATCGACGACCTCGACCGGCAGCTACGCGGCTACGGACTGACCGTCACCCGCCACCCCGCCCGGTTGGAGGAGTGGCTGGCCCGCTCGTGGTCCCTGCGGGTAACCGATGCCCAGGGCGTCACCCGGTCGATCCCGGTGGCCTCCTACCGGCCGCACTCCGGGGAGACCGGCCCGGCCGGCGTCACCGGCCGGCTGATCGACGCCCACGCCGGCGACGAGGCCGCCTACCAGGCCGCAGCCAGGGCGGACACGGCGGGCGGGCTCGGCGGGGCGATCGTCGTCGTCGACGCGCCGATCACCCGGCTGACGGCGTCCGTGCTCGCCGACCTGGCCTACACCGTCCTGCCGCCGCAGGCACGCGCGGACTTCGCCCAGGAGGACTACTCCCGGGTCTGGCTGGGCGTGCCCCCGCCGCCGAGCCTGCCGCTGGCCCGCTCCCACGGCGCTGCCGCGATGATCGAGGTCGTTGACCAGACCCCCGAGTTGGCCGCCGGCCAGTACACCCCGCACCAGCAGGAGCACGCCGGCCTGCCGGCGCTGCGCCTGGACCGCGAGCAGGGCGCCCGGCTGCGGGAGATCCTCGCCCAGGGCCCGGCGACGGCCACGCTCGTCCTGACGGCCAGCCGACGCGAGACCACCGTCGACTACCTGCTGGCCCGCCTTCCCGGCGCCCGCGCCACCACCGCTACCGCCGACGTCACCGCCGACGTCACCGCCGACGTCACCGCCGACGTCACCGGCGCCGGCCCGGCCGGGGAGCGGCCCCGGGCCGTCCTCGTCACCACCCACACCGACGGCCAGAACGCCCTGGAGGAGAACGGCGGCCCGGCACTGCTGGCCCTGGCCGAGTACCTGAGCCGCTACCCGGCCGCCTCCCGGGCCCGGGACCTGCTCTTCCTGTTCTCACCCACGCACATGGCGGCGGACGCCGCGACGGTCAAACCCGACGCCTGGCTGCGCGAGCATCCCGAGATCCTCGCCGAGGTGGACATGGCGCTGGCCGCCGAGCACCTCGGCGCCCTCGGCTGGGACGACCAGGGCGGCACCGCGCCCTACCGGCCCACCGGGCGCAGCGAACCGGTGGCCGTCGCCGTCGGCCACAGTGACACCCTGCGCCGCCTCGCCGAGGAGGAGGTCGAACGCGTCGGGCTGACGCGGGTCGGTATCCAGAAGCCGTTCCAGAACGGCCTGTACGGGGAGGGCACGTTCCCCTACCGGCTGGGCCTGCCCACGGTCGGCATGATCACCGGCCCGACCTATCTGCTGCAGGTGGCGCCGGGCGGCAACCTCGACAGGCTCGACCGGGCGCTGCTGCACCGCCACACGGTGTTCGTGGCCGGGCTGCTCACCCGGATGATGGCCCTGCCCGCAGGCAGGCCGTCCTGAGGGACGCGGCGGCGGGGGAGCAGGCGGCGCGCAGGCTGGCCGTCGGGCGGCCGAGCAGGAAGCCCTGGCCGTAGCCGATCCCGATCTCGCGGACGGCCCGCAGCTCCGCCGCGGTCTCGATGCCCTCGGCGATCACCTGGCTGCCGATCTCCCGGGCGACGCTCACGATCGCCGCGGCCACCGCCTGGCGGGCGGGGTCGACGTCCACCGTATGGGTGATCATGTAGTCGAGCTTGACGATCTCCGGGCGGATGCGGATGAGCTGCTCGAGCCCGGCGTAGCCGGTGCCCATGTCGTCGACGGCGATGCGGGCGCCCAGGGCACGCAGCGCCGCGATGCCGCGCGCGGCCGCCGGGTCGGTGCTGAAATGCTCGTGTTCGGTGATCTCCACGATGACCCGGTGGCAGGCTCGGGACGTCCCGAGCAGCCCCAGCAGGCCGGAGGCGATCGTGGCCGGGGAGGTGTTCAGCGCCAGCGTGATCGGCGGCGGGAGCTCGCGGAGCGCCGTCAGCGCGTGGCGGATCGCGGCCAGCTCCAGCTCCGTGCCCAGTCCGACCTGCCCGGCGACCGCGTACCAGCCCTCCGGGCCGCCGGTCGAGCCCGGGAAGCGCGACAGCGCCTCCACGCCGGCGACGGTGCCGTCACGCAGGTCGATCACCGGCTGGTAGACGATGTCCGGGCCGCCGGCGTCGATGAGGTCGCTGACGACCCGCGAGGCCCGGCTGCGGGACTCCCACGCCCGGCGCAGGTCGATGACCGCGTCGCTGAGGAACGTGGCGAGCAGGCCGACGAACCGGCCGTCGCGGGGGCGCAGCCGGGGATGCGGCTCATGCCCGAGGCAGCCGACGAGACCGTAGACGTCCGCGTCGTTGTCGAAGACCAGCGCGGCGGCGTACGAGCCGACGCCCAGGGTGTCGACCATGCCGGTGCGCTCGAGCCGCTCGTCCCGGCCCGCGTCCGGGATGATGACTGGCTCGGCGTGGCCGGGCACCTGCGGGTGCACGGCGGCCTCCCGGCGGATGGTGCTGCCCGCCCGGACCCCGAACGACGCCGCGTCACCGTCCAGGACCTGCAGGACCAGCCACTGCTCGTCGAGGCGGCCCAGGAAGGCGAGCTCCATCCCGAGGTGGCGGCGCAGCACCCCGAGCAGATCGGCGACCGACGGATCGGCCTCGATCGCCTCGGACTCCGGGCCCAGGGAACGCGGCGGGCCCAGCGGTAACGCGGCACGCACCATCCGGCACCCCCTCGAGCTGCCCTCGCATCCCGCCCCTCCGGGGCAGTGCCTCGGGCGGGCGCCCGGCCTGGACGAGCGGGATGGTGTCCCCCTGGGGCATGCCCGCGGTGGGTGCGCGCACACCAGGTCAGGTCACAGCCACCCGTTGCGACGGAACGCCCGGTGCAGTGACAGGCAGATGGTGGCCATCAGGAGCAGCACCGCCGGGTAGCCCCAGACCTGGCGCAGCTCGGGCATGTGGTCGAAGTTCATGCCGTAGATGCCGGCCAGCGCGGTCGGCACCGCGCCGATCGCCACCCAGGCGCTGATCTTGCGCATGTCCTCGTTCTGGGAGATCGTCACCTGCGTCAGCGTCGCCTGCAGGATCGACGAGAGCAGCTCGTCGAGGTGGGCGATTCGCTGGGTGACCTGCACCAGGTGGTCGAAGACGTCCCGGAAGTGGTCACGCACATGCGGGTCGATCATCGGCAGGGCCGTGTCGGAGAGCATGCGCAGCGGGTTGTTCAGCGGGGCGACGGCGTGCTTGAACTCCAGCACCTCGCGCTTGAGCTGGTAGAGCTTCTCCACCGACGGCCGCGCCGACCGTTCGAACACCGAGGCCTCGGCGGCGTCCACGTCGGCGTCCAGGCGCTCGACGAGGTCCAGGTAGTTGTCGACGATGCCGTCGCACACCGCGTGCAGCACCGCGGACGGCCCGTGCTGGAGCATCTCGGGCCGTCCCTCGAGATCGGCCCGCAGCTTCTCCAGCGCCCCGTGGTTGCCGTGCCGCACCGTCACCACGAAGTCGCTGCCGATGAACACCATCACCTCGCCGGTGACGACGACCTCGGTGTCGGCGGTCAGCTCGTCGTGCTCCACGTAGCAGGCGGTCTTGAGGACCATGAACAGCGTGCTGCCGTACAGTTCGATCTTGGGACGCTGGTGGGCCACCACCGCGTCCTCGACGGCCAGCGCGGGCAGGCCGTAGATCTCGGCGATCGACGCCAGCTCGGTGTCGCTGGGCTCGAACAGGCCCAGCCACGCGAACGCGCCGTGCTGGCGGCGGGCGATGTTCGCCGCGGTCAGCAGGTTCGACCCCTCGGGCACCCGCCTGCCGTCGGCGTACACGTGGCAGGCGACCACCCGCCCGGAGTGCAGCTGCTCCTCGGTCAGCCGAGGGGGCCGCTTGGGCCGCGTCCGCACCAGTGACACCGGGCGGGCGAGCGCGCCGGCGAGCAGATCCCGCAGCGATCCGCCGTCGTGGTCCTCTCCGTGCCCGTGGTGGTGGTCGGGCTCCCGGCCGGGACGGCCACCGCCCGACCCGCCGTCCGCGATACCGGTCACGACGTCCGCTTCCGCACGATGCACCCGCTCCGTCCCCGCCCGCGCCTTACGGGCCCCCGCCCATCCTTGCGGACGGTGGCGGCAGGCCCGCACCCCGCCGGGTGCCGGGGTCGCGGCACCCGGCGGGGCGGGCCCCGGCGACGGTCAGGCCTTCGGGCCGCCGGCGACGTAGAGGATCTGCCCGGAGACGAAGCCGGCGGCCTCGGCGGCGAAGAACGACACCGCGTTCGCGATGTCCTCGACCTCGCCCGGACGGGCCACCGGGATCTTCTCCGCCGCCGCGGCCAGGTAGTCCTCCCAGGCGACACCGATGCGCTGCGCGGTCGCGCGGGTCATCTCACTGACGATGAAGCCCGGCGCGACACAGTTCACGGTGACACCGAACTTGCCCAGCTCGATCGCGAGGGTCTTCGTGAAGCCCTGCAGGCCGGCCTTGGCCGCCGCGTAGTTCGCCTGGCCGCGGTTGCCCAGCGCGGAGATGCTGGACAGGTTGACGATCCGGCCCCACTTCGCCTCGACCATGTACTTCTGGGTGGCCTTCGCCATCAGGAACGAGCCACGCAGGTGGACGCCCATGACCGCGTCCCAGTCGCTCTCGGTGAGCTTGAACAGCAGGTTGTCGCGGGTGATGCCGGCGTTGTTGACCAGCACGGTCGGCGCGCCCAGCTCGGCGGCGATCCGGCTGACCGCGGCGTCGACCGCCGCGGAGTCGGAGACGTCGGCACCCACGGCGAGGGCCTTCCCCCCGGCGGCGGCGATCGCGTCGGCGGTGCCCTTCGCCGCCGACTCCTCCAGGTCGAGCACGGCCACCGCCAGGCCGTCCGTGGCCAGACGCTGCGCGATGGCGGCGCCGATGCCGCGGGCGCCTCCGGTGACAATCGCGACGCGGGATGAGGACTCGGGCACGGGACCGGCTCCTTACAGGACAGGGCCACGCCGGGCGGCGTGACGGTGACGGTCGGCCAGCGCGCCACCCGAGCGGCCGATGGCCACCCGTCGCGCTGCTGCCAACACCGGGCGTAGGGGCACCCGGCGCCTAAAGTCAACCGGGTGGCCGCGCCCGACGCCACCGGTCCGGATCCCTTCGTCCTCGCGATCCGCCGGCAGCGGCGCCACACGCGGCCAGCGGCCTCCGCTCACCACCGCGGAGGACCGCTGTCGGGGCCGTGCGCCGCCATCCCTGTTCTGTGCGCGCTCCCGCTCTGCCTGGTCCCGCTCTGCCTGGTCCCGCTCAGCGTGCGCCGGTTCCGGCCCGCCCGGGGGCGGCCACCACGTCCGCGACCCTGCTCGTGATGGACTCGATCAGCCGCATCGCCTGCAGGACGGACAGATTCAGAACGACCTCGGCGCCGCCATCCGCGGGCAATCGTACTGACACGTCCGCCATGGTTATGCCCTTCGTCGTGCATCAGAAGTGCCTCCTCGGAACCGAGAGGGCACTGCAGACGCTACGAGGAAAACCCGCGGTGACGTCGGGAAAGGTGGGTAGCAGCACGTCCGCGGTCCAGGTGGCGGGCCGGCGCGGCGCGGCGCGGGCAGCCTCCGGCGGCGCCTCGCCACGTAGGGTGCTGGCGTGGCCGCTGCCGGGAAGCCGCAGCAGGCCGGGCTTCGGGTCTCGACGGCGCGCGGGCGCTGGGTGCTGCTCGCGACCGTCCTCGGGTCCGGGATCGCCGCCATCGACGCGACCGCGGTCGGGGTGGCCCTGCCGTCGATCGGCCGTGACTTCGGCGCCGACCTGGCCTCGCTGCAGTGGGTCGTCACCGCCTACGCGGTCACGCTGGCCGGGTTCCTGCTGGTCGGCGGAGCGCTCGGAGATCGCTACGGTCGGCGGCGGGTGTTCCTGATCGGCGCCGGCTGGTTCGCGGTGGCGTCGTTGCTCTGCGGGATCGCTCCCACCGCCCCGGCGCTGGTGGCGGCGCGGGCGCTGCAGGGGATCGGTGCCGCGCTGCTCACGCCGGGTAGTCTCGCCCTGCTCCAGGCCTCGTTCGACCCGGGTGACCGGGCACGCGCGATCGGGGCCTGGTCGGGCCTGTCCGGAGTCGCCACGGCGGTGGGCCCCTTCCTCGGCGGCTGGCTGGTCGAGACGCTCTCCTGGCGGCTGGTCTTCTTCGTCAACCTGCCCCTGGTCGTCGCCGTGATCATCATCGCGGCACGGCACGTGCCCGAGTCGACCGCCGCGGATGCGGCGGGCCGCGTGGATCTGGCCGGTGCGGCGCTCGTGACCGGCGGACTGGTGGGGCTCTCGTACGGGCTGATCGAGGGGCCGGACGCCGGATGGGGGTCCCCGGCCGTGCTCGGCGGCCTGCTGATCGGCGTCCTGCTGCTCGCCGGGTTCGCCGTGGTCGAGCGGCGGGTGGCCGCGCCGATGCTGGACCTCGGCCTGTTCCGGTCCCGGCAGTTCTGTGCCGCCAACCTGGTGACGTTCGTGGTCTACGCGTCCCTGGGCGGGGCACTGTTCCTACTGCCCCTGCAGCTTCAGCAGGTCGCCGGGTACT
Source organism: Parafrankia sp. FMc2 (assembly GCF_041008525.1). NCBI lineage: Bacteria > Bacillati > Actinomycetota > Actinomycetes > Frankiales > Frankiaceae > Parafrankia > Parafrankia sp. FMc2. Next base: position 11,425 of record NZ_JBFLUG010000140.1, read on the forward strand.
CGCCCCTGGCGGCGGGCACGGCGTTGCTGCCCCTGACGATCATCATGCTCGCCCTGTCCGCGCGTTCGGGCGCGCTCGCGGAGCGCATCGGGCCGCGGGCGCAGATGACGGCGGGGCCGATCGCCGCCGCCGCCGGGTTCGCGCTGCTCACCCGCGCGGCCGGCGACGGCGGGTACCGGCTCGACGTCCTGCCCGGAGTCCTCGTGCTCGGGCTGGGGCTGGCCACGGTCGTCGCGCCGCTGACGTCGACGGCCCTCGGCGCGGCACCCGTCGAGCACGCCGGTATCGCCTCGGCGGTCAACAACGACGTCGCCCGCACCGCGCAGCTGCTCGCGGTCGCGGTGCTGCCGGCGGCGGCCGGTCTCACCGGCGACGTCTACCTGGACCCGAGCAGGTTCGCCAGCGGTTACCGGGCCGCGCTGTGGATCGCGGCGGTGCTGTGCGCCTGCGGTGGCCTGCTGGCGTGGCTCGGCATCCGCAACCCGGTCCGGGTACGTCCCACCGCGGTGCCGGCGGTGCCGGCGGTGCCGTGCCGACACTGCGGCCTCGACGCGCCGCCGCCGGTCACCGACGCCGCGACCCACCTCTGATCCGTCGACTGGTGCGTCGCGGCTCCCCCTTCGGCCCGCCGGGCGGGACAGATCCGGTGAGGCGGCGGCGCCTGCCGGGATAGGATTCCGCCATCCGGACCACCGCTTCCGTCCACCGGAAGGCCTGGGGTCCGTCGTCCGGAGCCGTGAATGGAGTGCCGCCGTGGCCGATGCGCAGACCCCGCCCGGAGTCGAGATCGTCCGGCCGGACGTGCCCGGTGCCGCCGAGATCCTCACCCCGGCCGCGCTGGCCCTCGTCGCCGACCTGCACCGACGCTTCGGCGCGGCCCGTCGCGACCTCCTCGCCCGCCGCGCCGAGCGGCAGCGGGAGCTCTCCGACGGCACCGACCCGGACTTCCTGCCCGCCACCCGGCACATCCGCGAGGGGCAGTGGCGGGTCGCGCCGCCCGCGCCGGGCCTCGTCGACCGCCGGGTCGAGATCACCGGGCCGACCGACCGCAAGATGACGATCAACGCGCTCAACTCCGGCGCCAAGGTCTGGCTGGCCGACTTCGAGGACGCCAACACCCCGCTGTGGGAGAACATGATCAGCGGGCAGCGCAACCTGCGTGACGCCCTCGACCGCACCATCGACTTCACCAGCCCCGAGGGCAAGGCCTACACCCTCGGTGCCACCGCCACGACGATCGTCGTGCGGCCCCGCGGCTGGCACCTCGACGAGAAGCACCTGCGGGTCGACGGCGAACCGGTCGCCGGCGCCCTCGTCGACTTCGCCCTCTACGCCGTGCACTGCGGCCGCCGCCAGCTCGACGCCGGATCCGGGCCCTACTACTACCTGCCGAAGACCGAGAGCCACCTCGAGGCGCGGCTGTGGAACGACATCTTCACCCACACCGAGGACACGCTCGGCTTCGACCGCGGAGCCATCCGCGCCACCGTGCTCATCGAGACGATCCTCGCCGCCTACGAGATGGAGGAGATCCTCTACGAGCTGCGGGAGCACTGCGGCGGGCTCAACGCCGGCCGCTGGGACTACCTGTTCAGCATCATCAAGAAGTTCCGCGACCGCGGGCCGGCGTTCACCCTGCCCGACCGCAACGCGGTCACGATGGCCGCACCCTTCATGACCGCCTACGCCGAGCTGCTCGTGCGTACCTGCCACCGGCGCGGCGCCCACGCCATCGGCGGCATGGCCGCGTTCATCCCCAGCCGGCGTGACCCGGAGGTCAACGCCACCGCGCTGGCGAGGGTCCGCGAGGACAAGACCCGCGAGGCAGGCATCGGCTTCGACGGCTCCTGGGTCGCGCACCCCGACCTGGTGCCCGTCTGCCGCGAGGTGTTCGACGGCGTGCTCGGCGAGCGCCCCCACCAGCTCGAGCGCACCCGCGAGGACGTCGTCGTCGACGCCGCCGCGCTGATCGACCTCACCACCACCCCGGGCTCCCCGACCCTGGCCGGCCTGCGCAACAACGTCAGCGTGGCCCTGCAGTACCTGCGCGCCTGGCTGGCCGGCTCCGGCGCGGTCGCGATCTTCAACCTGATGGAGGACGCGGCCACCGCGGAGATCGCCCGTTCCCAGATCTGGCAGTGGCTGCACAACGGCATCGTGCTGGTCGACACCGAGCCGGTCGCCGGTGTCGACCCCTCGGCCGGCGCCGGCCCGACCGGTGTGCCGGTGACCCGGGAGCTGGTCGAGAAGGTCGTCGCCGAGGAACTCGACGTTCTGCGCAGCGGGCTGGGGGAGCAGTACGACGCCGACGGGTTCGAACGGGCGCGGGCGCTGTTCGTCGAGGTCGCGCTCGCCGACGACTTCGTCGAGTTCCTCACCGTGCCCGCCTACCAGCGGATGCCTTGACGGACCGGCCGGACCGCCCGGCCCGGCCGGACCAGCCGACGGGGCCAGCGGCGGGGCCGGGGGCGGGGGCGGTGCAGTCGGTCGACCGCGCACTGGCGCTGGTCGAACTGCTGGCCGCCTCCGGCGACGGCGCCGGGCTGGCCGACCTCGCCCGTGCCACCGGCCTGCCGCAGCCCACCGTGCACCGGCTGCTGCGCGCGCTGCACGAACGCGGCTGGGTACGCCAGGACGCCGACCGCCGCTACGCCCCGGGTGCCCGCCTGATCGGGCTGGGCAACGCCGCGCAGAGCCTGCTCGCCACCGGCGCGCAGCCCTACCTGCGGGAGGCGGTGGCGGTGTCGGGGGAGACCGCGAACCTCGCCGTCCTGGAAGCCGACCAGGTCGTGTACGTCGCGCAGGTCGCCTCGCCGCACCGGCTGCGCATGTTCACCGAGGTCGGCAACCGAGCCCCCGCGCACAGCACCGGCGTGGGCAAGGCGATGCTCGCCCACCTGCCCGGGCCGGCCGTGCGGGAGCTGCTCGAGCGCACCGGGCTGCCCCGGCGTACCGCGAGCACGATCACCGACCTGGACGTGTTCACCGCCGAACTCGCCGCCGTTCGTGCCCGGGGCTACGCGACGGACGACGGCGAGGAGGAGCCCGGTGTGCGCTGTGTGGCCTTCCCCCTGACCGACCTGTCCGGCCGGGCGCCCGCCGCGCTGTCGGTGTCCGGCCCCGCCTCCCGGATCGCCGCCGGCGCCGTCGCGGACCTCGCCGCGCGTCTGCTCCCCGTCGCCGCCGCCTGCGGCGACCACCTGCTACGCCGCTGATCCCGCCGCCCCTCCTGTCCCGACCACGAGCAAGATAATCAACGGTGTTGACGGCCCGGCGTCCTCAGTTGTGATCTTGAAACGTGTGTCCGTGTCGGGCTGATCGTAGAAACGCCTGGTTTCCCGGGACCTCGGGTGAGTAAGTCATCCAGACCGATCCTGACGGGCGATGAGACTCGACAGACCCGACAACGGGCAAACCAACAGTCGGCCGGGCACGGCGGGTGCCCGGCCGTATCCCCTGGGGCGAGGCCGTGTGAGACGTCGCTCCGCGGGCGCAGCCGGAGATACCCGCGGCACCGCACCGCTGCGCGGGGTGGCGCTGGGTGCCGCGGCGATCCTCGGCGCCGGTGCGGTGGCGCTCACCGCCGCGCCGGCGGCGACCGGGGCCACCGGGCCGCCGGTGGCCAGCCTGAACCCCGCGCTCGCGTCGTTCGAGACCCAGCCGGTGCGCTGGCATGACTGTCAGATCGGTCCGAACGACGGCGCCGGCGCCGGCCTGGACGCGGCTGGCGCGCAGTGCGCCGAGGTCACCGTCCCCCTCGACTACGCCAACCCGGCTGGCCGGACGCTCACTCTGGGGGTCTCCCGGCTCCGGGCGGCCGACCAGGAGACCCGCCGCGGGCCGTTGATGATCAACCTGGGTGGGCCGGGAGGCAGCGTCGCGGACCTGCTGCCCGAGATCCGCGGGCTGCTCGGCCCGGCAGCCAGTGGCTTCGACCTGATCGGGATGGATCCGCGGTTCGTCGGCCGCAGCGAGGCGCTGGACTGCGGGCCGGCGCTGAACCGGGAATGGGTGCGCGGCGGCGGGCCCGACCAGGACAGCTTCGAACGGGTCGCGGCCACGCAGGCCGCGACCGCGCAGGCATGCGCGGTGCACGCCGACGTCCTGCCGTTCGCCTCGACCCGCAACACCGCGCGCGACATGGACATCGTCCGGGCGGTGCTGGGGGAGCCGACGACGTCCTACCTGGGCTATTCGTACGGCACATACCTGGGCGCGGTGTACATGCAGATGTTCCCCGACCGGGTCGACCGGTTCGTGCTCGACAGCGCGGTGGATCCCACGACGTACAGTCCCCGGCCGCTGCGCGACACCGGGGACCTGCTGGAGGCGGCGCTGCGGGACTGGGCCGGCTGGGCAGCCGGTCACGACGCCCAGTTCGCCCTCGGGACCACCGCCGAGGAGGTGCTGCGCACGGTCGACCGGATCTACGAGGTCGCCGCCCGCCGCCCCCTGACCGTGGACGGGCTCCGCTACGACGCGTCCGACCTCCCGGGCCTGCTCATGGCCGCGCTGGTGGAGGACGGCGAGGAGGCCGCCGCGGTCATGGCGCTGGGGATCCGGGCGTTCGCCGACGCCGCCGACGGCCGCACGCCCGCGGCGAACCCGTACCTCGACGAGTTCCTCGCCGGCGTCGCGACCGGCGGTCCCGACCTGACCGACCTGATCCACCCGCGGGCGGACCGGGCCGAGCGTGCGGGCGGGGATGCGGCCGGGGGAGGCGCGGGGTGGATCAGCGCTCTGCAGAGTGCGCAGCTCGCTGTGATGTGCGGGGATGTACCCGCCTCGCGGATCGCCGGTGACTACCTGGCCGACATCCGCCGGCACCACAAGGCGCAGCCCCACGTGGCCACGGCGATCTGGAACATCACGCCGTGCGCGTTCTGGCCGGTGCGCCCGCTGGAGCCGCCGACCCGGGTCGCGGGTGACGTCCCGGCGCTGGTGGTCGCCGCCGAGCTGGACAACCGGACGCCCTATGCGGGCAGTGTGACGCTGCACCGGGCGCTGACCGCCTCCCGGCTGGTGACGTTGCGCGACGCGCGGGTGCACGGCGTGTTCGGGGGGCGCAGCCCCTGCGTGGACGACGCGGTCGGTGCCTACCTGCGTGACGGACGTCTGCCGCGCGCCGACCTGACCTGCTCCCGCCCACCGGTCCCGCCGGGATCACCACCGGTGTAGTCGATCGCCCTCCGGCGAGCCGGGCCGCCCGGTCGCGGCGGAGCGCCGGGCCGCCCGGCTCGCCGGAGGGCGCAGTCCGATCCACTGTCACAAGATAATCAACAATGTTGACATGTCGACGTGACCCGTATTGATCATGATCGGTATCCGGTGGGGGAGCGAAGCGGTCGGGACTCGGACGGCGAACTTGCCATGTTGGAAAGTTCGAGTCACACTTTCCAACATGGAAAATATGAGGGCGTTGCCCACCCCCGAGGATGCTGCGGCTGCCCTGGCCGGGGCGGAGAGCTTGCGGGCGCAGTTGGCGGGCGGTCTTGGGCTGCCGTCCTTCTTCTACAGCTCGATCGGTGTCACCGTGGCTGCCCAGATCGCCGCGGCCGCCGTCGAGGTCGCCTTCGACACGGGCTGGACCCGACTGCTGGCGATCGCCGGAGCCGCCGTGTTCGCCCTGGCGGCGGGCATCCAGCTGCTCCGGTTCCGGCGGCTCAACGGGGTGCGGATCGCGGGACTCACGAGCCGGGTCGTGCTCGGAACGGGGCGGGCCGCGGCGACCTCGTACGCGTTGGCTCTGGGCGCCGCGTTCTGGGCCGCCCTCGCCGGCCTGTGGTGGCTGGTGGCTGTCTGCGCGTGTGCTGGGGGACTGGCCTACACGGTGAGCGGCCGACGTTGGCTGCGCCGCTACCGCGGAGACCCGGCGACGCACGCTCGTGCCGAGTCGGCCGGGTGGCTGATGGTCATCTCGGCCCTTGCACTGGCCGCGCTGGCGCTGTTGGTGCTGGTCGGCCGCTGATGCCCGAACTGGACGCCACCCTGCACGCACCGGCCCGGCTGCGGCTGATGACCATGCTGACCGCGGTGTCCGAAGCAGAGTTCTCGACCCTTCGCGACAGCCTCGAGGTCAGTGACTCGGTGCTTTCCAAACACGTGGGCGCGCTCGCGTCGCTCGGCTATGTCACGAGCCGCAAGGGCGTGCACGGCGGCCGCCGGACCACGTGGATCTCGCTGACAGCGCCGGGCCGGGCCGCCCTGGGTGCCCACGTCGCCGCCCTGCGAGAGGTCATCGCCGGGGAGCACGGGGAGCACGCCGATCCGGACTGCCGCACTGATGTTCATCCCCGCGCCGACCTCCAGGACGGGGCGGATCCGCTGCGGAACCGGCTGCGTGAGCTGCGGGCCGCGCGGTGCTGGAGCCAGGCGGACCTGGCCGACCGCCTCGACGTGTCCCGGCAGACGGTAGACGCCATCGAGACGGGCCGCTTCGACCCGAGCCTGTCCCTGGCGTTCAGGATCGCCGCCGTGTTCGGGGGCCGGATCGAGGACCTGTTCTTCCTCCCCCAGGCCACCAGCCCCGAGACCTGATCGTCGGGAACCGGTCGAGCGCCGGCAGGACGGTCGCCCGCAGGGCCGTCTGGACCTCCTCGCTTGACGTCCTCCCCCTCGTGAACGAGGGGGATTCCAACTCCTACACACCCGCCAGGGGAGGTGCGCGGTGTTGAGGTTCGCGGTTCACGGGCACGGCCAGCGCCACGCCTCCCCGCGCGGTCACCGCACGTCCTGCGGCGATGTTGCGCGCTGC